>CAOKKG010000001.1 GCA_948468985.1 uncultured Eubacteriales bacterium
CCGCAGGGGATAAAGGTCGTGGTCATGATCGTCATACGGCGGTCGCGCTCATTTTCAATGGTACGAGAGGCCATGATGCCCGGGATACCGCAGCCCGTGCCGATCAGCATCGGGATGAAGGATTTGCCGGACAGGCCAAATTTCCGGAAGATACGGTCAAGCACGAACGCGATGCGCGCCATATAGCCGCAGCCTTCGAGGAAGGCCAGCAGCAGGAACAGCACAAGCATCTGCGGCACAAAGCCGAGCACCGCGCCGACACCGGCCACGATTCCGTCCAGGATGAGCCCGCTCAGCCAATCCGCCGCGCCCGCTTTTTCCAGGCCGCTTTCCACAAGGACCGGGATGCCCGGCACCCACACGCCATAGGTGGAGGTATCCGGCGCGCCGTACGCTTCCTTGTAATCCGTGTCCAGATACTGCGCAACGGCGTTTTCCAGATCTTTCTTCTTGGTGTCTGGGACTTTCGTCACTTTGAGCGTCTCTTCGTCTTGCACTTCATAGGTGACATTCGCATCCGCCGGGGTCAGAGAAACGAGCTCCTTCAGCGCCGCTTTCGCGTTTTCTTCGCTGTAGTCTTCGCTTTCCATGTCCAGCGCTTCCGCGATCTCCTCCGTGCCGTATTCGCTTGCGAAGGCATCGATGATCAGATCTGTGTCGCCGTACTTCTCGGCCGCTTCTTCATACTGCTTGGAACCGATGCCGAACAGGTGCCAACCGTCGCCGAACAGACCGTCATTTGCCCAATCCGTCGCCGCCGAACCGACGGTGACCATGGAGATATAGTATACGAGGAACATGACCACGGCAAAGATCGGAAGGCCCAGCCAACGGTTCGTGACAACCTGGTCGATCTTATCCGAAACGGACATTTTTCCGACATTTTTCTTCTTATAGCACGCTTTGATGATCGAAGCAATGTAGAGGTAACGCTCATTCGTGATGATGGATTCCGCGTCGTCGTCCATCTCCTTCTCGACCGCCTTGATGTCCTCTTCCACATGCGCGAGCACGCTTGCGTCCAGGTGCATCTGTGAAAGCACCTTGTCGTCGCGTTCAAACAGCTTGATCGCGTACCATCTCTGCTGCTCCTCGGGCATATTGTGCACGACCGCTTCCTCGATGTGCGCCAACGCATGTTCGACCGGGCCGCAGAAGGTGTGCATCGGAACCGTCTTGCTGTTCTTGGCCGCGTCAATCGCCGCGTCCGCCGCTTCCATGATACCCGCACCTTTGAGCGCGGAGATCTCTACAACTTTGCACCCGAGCTGCCGGGACAATTCCTCTGTGTTGATCTTGTCGCCATTCTTGCGGACAACATCCATCATGTTGATCGCGATGACCACCGGGATGCCCAGCTCGGTCAGCTGCGTTGTCAAGTACAGGTTGCGTTCCAGATTCGTGCCGTCGATGATGTTCAAAATCGCGTCCGGGCGTTCCTGGATCAGGTAGTTTCTTGCAACGACTTCTTCCAGCGTATAGGGCGAAAGCGAGTAGATACCCGGAAGGTCGGTGATGATCACGCCATCATGCTTTTTGAGCTTGCCTTCCTTCTTTTCCACGGTAACACCCGGCCAGTTTCCGACAAACTGGTTCGACCCCGTAAGTGCATTAAACAATGTGGTTTTACCACTGTTGGGGTTGCCTGCAAGGGCAATTCGTAAACTCATTTCAAAAATCCTCTGTTTCTTAAATTAGCTCACGCTAACCAAATTTCAAAAAATCAGGTCCCGTTGCCTGTTATTCCACTTCGACCATTTCCGCATCGGCCTTGCGCAGCGAAAGCTCATAGCCGCGAACCGTCACTTCCACCGGATCGCCCAGCGGCGCGACCTTACGGACATACACCTCGACGCCCTTGGTGAGGCCCATATCCATGATCCGGCGCTTGACGGCACCTTCGCCATGAAGCTTGACGACCTTGACGGTCTGCCCGATTTTTGCTTCTCTCAGCGTTTTCATCCTTCAAACCCTCCTGTTTTGATTGTTTCCGCAATATATTCCAAAAAATCAAACCATGATTTTTCGTGCCAATTCCCCATCGATCGCCACGCGAGATTCCTTTACCTTGACGATCACATTTCCCTGCAGCGCACTCACTACCGTCACATTTCCGCCGACGACGAAGCCCAGATCCTCCAGGTGCTTTTTCACTTCCTGCGAACCACTAAGCTTGCGGATCGTGTATTCCTGCCCTATATCTGCTAAAACCAACGGCATCATTTGCTGTTCCTCGCTGTTTCCGCTCCTGGAATTAGCTCTCGCTAACAGAGGCGCTGAGATAATGGTTAGCTTTCGCTAACCTCTTTACATGATAAACGCATTTGTCCGCCTTGTCAAGAGAATTTTACGAAATCGAAAATTTTTTCCGAAAACTTTGCCTTTCCTGTCGGAGGGGTGCCCAAGCCTTGCCAAATCCCGCCGTTTTTGGTATTGTTAGGGATAAGAATCCTGCACCAAAGGAGCTTTTCCATGAATATAGAACACATGAAGATCTATGAATCGGCTGAAAACTATCTGGAGACGATCTACCTGCTCTCTCGGCAGAGAAGCGATGTGCGCTCCATCGACATCGCCGCCGAGACGGGCTTTACCAAGCCGAGCGTCAGCCGTGCCATGAAAAACCTGCGGCAAAGCGGGCATATTTTGATGGACGAAAAGGGCTATATCACCCTCACCCCCAGCGGGCAAGAGGTGGCAGAGCGCATCTATGAACGGCACGAGCTGTTTTCCAAGTTGCTCCGGCAGATCGGCGTGAGCGAGCAGACGGCGCAGGCCGACGCCTGTCGCATTGAGCATGTCATCAGCGCGGAGACCTTTGACTGCATCAAGCAGTTCGCCCGACGATTACAGGCGGCACACCCGGATAAGTTCGGCGACCTCTGCGAATAAGGGCGGACAGCCCGTCCCCGGTTTTTAAAAAACTTCCTTCGACAAATAAAAATGGCGGCATCCCTTTGGGGAATCGCCGCCATTTTTAATAGGAAAGGAAAAGTTTATTATAAACTCTCAATTAGGAGAATTTACCAAAATCAAAGAGGATATCCTATCCTTTTTTTATTATACACACGAGTATGAAAATACTCTGAACCTTTGATAATTATTTTAATTTTGCGTTTTCGCAGACAAGGTCGTACACACGATTCTGCAAAATCGCCTTGGTGATACTGTCCTTGCCGTAGTAATCCTCAAAGCTCGAACCATAGGCACTCTGGAACGCCTCGTCCGAGGAATAGCCCATCGACTGCATGAGTTTCTGCTTTTCTTCCTCGTATTCCTCGTCGCTGAGTTCCATCTTTTCCGCCTCGACAATCGCGTCCACGATTAGGGAATCACCGATCTCACTCTGCGCCCATTCCAGCACGGTCTTTTGAAACTCCTCTTCCGTGATGCCGTAATTCGCCTGCAAATAGGCGTCCAGTTCCGATCCGCTGTACTGTGCGAGGTAAGTGTAGTAATTGACATACTCCTCGACATACGCCTCTACCTGATCCTCCGGGTAGGAGTTGATCGTGCAATTTTCCCGCACCGAGGCCCAGATTGCCTGCAATTGCTTGGTTTCCGCCTCTTCCTCGAATTGCTTCTTGAGGTTTTCCGCCAGCGCCTCTTCGAACGCGCCTACATTGTCATAGGAGAGCTTTTCCGAAACGAACGTATCGTTATATTCCGGCAATGCCGCGGAATAGACTTCCTCCACCGTGATCTTGAAATAGGCCGCCTTGCCGGCAAAGTCCTCCGACCAATAATCGTCCGGGAACCGGACATCGACCTTCTTGGTCTCGCCCGCTGTCATGCCGACGATGCCCGCCTCAAAGCCGGGCACATATTCGCCGAGACCCAGGATGATCTCCTCGCTCGACGCGGACCCGCCCTGGAAGAGCTCGTCATCCATATATCCCTGATAGCTCGCGACGACCTTGTCGCCCTCCTGCGCAGCGCGGTCGACCTTGGTAAATTCCGCATAGTCATACCGCGTTTTCAGGATGTTCATGCGCAGGATCTCATCCGTCACTTCCTCAGCCTTAATGAGTTTCGCCTCTACTCCGAGGTATTCCCCAAGCGCGACATAGTAGCTCGCTGCGCGCTCCTTTTTGGCAAAGGGCTTGAGGAGGTTCTTTTGTTCCGCACAGCCTGCCAGCAGCAGGAACATCGTAAAACAGGCCAAACAGCCCGCCAGGATTCTTTTCATATGCTTCATATCGCGTTTATCGCTCCTTTTTTGATACCGTTTTATTCTACTCCATCGCCCGCGGAAAAGCAATTTCCCACACGGGGTGTTTACAAAAGATATGCAATTTACCCGCGACGCCCGCCGAAGACCCGCCGCGGGATCTCGAACGCAACAAGGATACCCAGCACGACGGCGATTGCCGTTTCGATTGACTGTACGCCATATCCGAGCGCCGCATGCAGCTGCCCCGCCATGACGGAATAGACCATCCAGTATACGCCCGTGCCCGGCACCAGCGGAAAGATGCCCGTGACGAGAAAGACGGTCGCCGGACATTTGCGCCACACGGCGAACGCCCGCGCCAACAGCGCGACCAGCGCCGTCGCCCCCAGCACCGCCGCAAATCCCCCCAAACAGAGTACATCCCGCAGGAGCAGATAGGCGCTCCATCCCGCGCCGCCGCCTGCCCCGCACAGGAATACATCGCGCCCCGGTGCGCGGAACAGCACCGCAAAGGCCATCGTTCCCGCCGCCGCAGCCAGTATTTGCCACATCACAGCACACCTCCAAAGATCCGCTGCCCCAGCCAGAACGCCAGCCCAACGCCAATTGCAATGCATACATAGACGAGCAGCGCGTCCAATAGCCGGATCGTCCCGGAGAGGTAATCCCCGTCTGCAATATCGCGGATCCCGTTCGTGAAGGACACGCCGGGGATGAGCGGGATCACCGCGCCCACGACCATGCGGCCCAGCGTTTCGCCAAAGCCGCACGCATAACAGGCGACACAAAAAAAGGCAGCCAATGCCGCGCCGCACAGGTTACTCATGATCTTGGAGATCCGCCTCGCCGTCAGGCACAAAAAAGCATACAAGAGTAACCCCGCCGCCAGCGACGCAAGGCATTCCGCCCCGCGCCCGCCGAACAGATAGCAAAAGCACGCGCTCCCGATGCCGGCGGCCAGAATCTGCTGTCCCCGCGGCCGGCCGGGCAATTGCCGGATGCGCTGCAACGCCTGCCGCGCATCGGCCGCCGTATATGCGCCTGCCTCGATCTCCCGCGAGAATTGATTGACCGCCGCGACCTTGTCCAACCGCGCCCCGCACACGGGGATGTGCAGCACCTTGGCATAGGTCCTTTGGCACCCTTCCTGCATCCCCGTCGCAAAAATCCCATTGCTCAGCACGAAGAATTGGGCGTCCGCAATGCCAAAATGCCGGGCGATGCGTTCCATCGTTTCCTCCACGCGGGAGATCTCCGCCCCATTTTCCAGGAGGATGCGCCCCGCCTCGACCGCCAATTCCAGATCTTCCAAATTCCCGCGTTCCGCCGACGGGGATGTCTGTTGTGTGTTTTCCCGAATCTCTTCCTGCATCTTTTTCAGCACTCCCACTGACAATGTTTCATATCCACATATCCATTCGGCAAAAAAGCCACGCCCTCTCGTTCCAAGAGCGCGCGCTGCTCCGTCCATCCCGGTGCGAGCCGCCCTGCGTGATTCACAACCCGGTGGCAAGGGTATTGTCCAAAAAATTCCGCAAACCGCAGCGCCCGGCCGACGAGCCGTGCATTCCGCTCCCGCCCGATGAGCCGCGCGATCTGCCCATAGGACGCGACGCGCCCCAGCGGGATCTCCTCGACCACCGACAAGATCTCATATACCACTTCTTCCTGCATGCGCCCCTCCTTTGCTTGTCCGACCATCCCGCCGCCCGCTTGCCCTGCGGGCTCATTTTCTCATTCCCACGATAAGGTTCGGCCGATCAAAAAACTCTGCCGTCTGCTTTTCTCCCATCAGCACTTCCGCAAAATATAGCCTTTCCCGCGTATCCTGAACGGCGTTGTCCGAAAAATCGTCTTTCCCGGCATCTCAGGAAAGCATGAATACCTCTTTGGGCAGTGCTCCCGCTTCCTGATATTTTTCAAAAATCTCCCGCAATACACGGCAGGCCATGGTATCCACGCCGCCTGCTTCCCCGCGCGTCATCCAACAATAGCTGCAATCTTCCACCGCAATCCGCCCTTCCCGGATCATGCCGCAAACATCCACCGTAACCGGGACCCTCTTTTCGACCCAGCGCTTTTTGCCGCTCGGCATCCGCCGCCAGCGCGCATGGATCTCCGGCTCCGGCAGGCAATCCCGCGGGATGGTGAGCAGGCCATCCTGCACATAATCGTGGTTTTCACACGAAGGGATGTCCCAGTTAAATCCGCCATAGGTATAGATCGCCGTTTCCGCGTCCTCCAGCACGAGCGTCGCCCGTGCCCCATACCCCATGCTCATCTGTCTTCCCCCTTTTCCATCCGCATATGGATCGTTTTTGAACTATTTTCCCCGCAAATACTTTTTCCCTGTTATTGTACCATAGAACCTGACCGGATAAGCAGCTTTTGGAAAAATGCATTGCCGCAAATGCAGCTTCTATACCAGAGTGAGAAAAGAAAGCTCTGATTGATGCACTATTGGGGGAGGAATAAGGATGATTGATCAAACTACCGGATCGAAGGCATGAAGAAATCAAGCGTATCATTGTCAGAATGTTCGCTGAATATGGAATATCCTGTGTACCTATTAGCGGCTTTACACTCGCACATAAGATGGGAATCAAAGTTATTCTATACTCCGCTATCGCTCCAAGTAAGTGTTGGCTTCCGAACCGAAGATTTTGCCCACAAAAAAGGCGCCTGCCGGCGCTCTTTTTGCGGAACTGCCGCCCTACTATCTTTACAGCGCGCGGGTTAATACCATACCTTTTCCGCCGCCTTGCATTCCTCTTCGGTACACTTGCGGAGGATCCGCTTTGTCTTTTCCAGCGGATAGGGGACCTCGTCTGCGGCGAAGTAAGCAACGCTTTCCACCCGCACGATACTTTCGCAGTTGTCCTCTCCCGCCGGTGCAACCACGAAATCGCCCGCCTGGATGCTGTCATCGTCCGTCAAATAGGAATAGCGCATGCTGCTGCCGGGGAAGGTAACGCCGCAATAGATATACTCTCCCCTCCGCCGCCGTACCCGTGCATACACAGAGGGCATCAGTACCTCGCTCCAATCATAGCACCACAGAGCTTCCTGCACCGCCTTTGCGAAATCCGCAAAGTCCACCGGCAATCCATTCTTGTCAAAGCTCCCCTGTAAGATGCGCGGCGAGCCCTGCGCATAATCGATCCGGATCTGATACATCTTTGCTTCCCGCGGGTCGTCGACCACATCCGCTGGGTTGCCCTCGATCTGCGAAAAGAAGTCCTCCCGATCCAGATGCGCAAACAGCTCGTCAACCTGTTCGCTCATCTCATAGCGGTGAACGCTCCTATGGCCTTCCCCGAATGTCTTGCAGAGTTCGATCGTCTTTTCCTCCCGGTCGAGAGTCAGCTGCTCGAACACCTCCACAAACCAGACCTTCTCTTCCTGGCAAACCTGGGTAATCCGATGATACTCCACTTCGATCCGCCGCATCTTGCGGCGCCCTGCCGCGGCCGGTGCAAACAAAATGACTTTGCCCATAGTGCCTCCCCAAATGCCTTTTTCTTCTGTCATCCTCCGTCTTACTCTACTTTGCCGACCGCCCGGTCGATCCGGCGGAACAACCGGCGGTACTCCTCTGCCGTCCAGGCCCGCTTCGGCCGCCAAAATTCCCGCAGCCGCCGCAGCGCGTCCGTCTCGCCGCAGAGCACGCACACCTGCGCATAGGCATATGCGTTCGCATCCTCCTCATATCCGCGCGGCATCTCCCAGAAAAGCCGAACCTGCATCCCATGTTCCACACAAAATGCCCGCGCCTGTTCCTCCAAATTACTCCTTATCCGTCGATCTCTTTCCTTTCGAGCAGGCAGATGGTCTCGATATGGCTCGTCTGCGGGAAGAGATCCACCGGCTGCACCGCCTTGGGCAGGTATCCCGCCGCAGCAAATTGCTTGACATCCCGCGCGAGTGTCGCCGGGTCACAGGAGATGTAGAGGACCCTGCGCGGAGCTGCCGCACAGATCTGCCCAATCACCTCCGGCGCGCTCCCCTTGCGCGGTGGATCGAGGATCACCGCGTCCAGCGATATCCCTCGCTGCGCGAGCTGCCGAAATCCCTCCCCCGCATCGGCGCAGAGGAATTCCACCTGCGCAATGCCGTTTCGCCGCGCGTTTCTCTTGGCGTCTGCAATCGCCTGCGGCACTACTTCGATGCCAAAGACCTCTGCACCGCGCTGCGCTGCCTGTAGGGTGATTGTCCCAACGCCACAATAGAGGTCTGCAACCCGCTCTCCCGGCCGGATGTCCAGCAGATCCAGCGCCGTTTCATAGAGCAGCGCCGCTGCAGCCGCATTGACCTGCAAAAAGGATTGCATCGAGACCTCAAATTCCAGGCCGTTTATCGTCTCCACAATGCGCTTTTTCCCATAGATGCCGCGCACATGCGCTGCCTGATTGTCCGCGCCTCGCGCCTCGTTGATACCGACGCAGATGCCACAGAGGCGTGGTGCTGCCGCCGTCAGGCACTCTACCAGCATCTCTCGCGCCGGCAGGGTTTTGGCGTTGATCTCCACCTCCGCCAGCAGATCGCCCCCGACCGTCCGCCGCATCGCGAAGCGCCGCACAACCCCCTTGTGCGTCCGCGGGTCATACGCACGCACGCCGCTTTGGCGCAGCCATGTGCGAAACGCGCGCAGCAGGGCATTCATCGAAGGATCTATTAGCGCGCAAGCGGCAACCGGCACGAGGCGGCCGTTCTTCTTTTCCAGATAGCCCACCGCGGCCTGTCCAGACTTTGTGCGCACCGGAAAGGACGCCTTGTTGCGGTATCTGAGCGCGGGCGGAACGCTCTGGACGGGCGAGACGGATACCTGCATCCCGCAGAGCCGCGAAAAGCAGTCCCCCACCCGCTCGCGCTTGAACTCCCGCTGCATTTCCTCCGCCGCGTGCAGCAGGTCACACCCGCCGCAGCGGCCAAAGTAGGGACAGGGCGGCGTGCGCCGCGCCGGGCTCTCCTGTAGGCGGCGTTCCACCCTTCCCTCAAAGACCGTCCGCTTCTGCGCCAGGATGCGTACCATGGCGCGCTCTCCCGGCAGCAGGCCCTCCACAAACACGACCTTCCCGTCGCACTTGCCGATCCCACGCCCATCCGTCGCGAGGTCGATGCATTCCAATTCACAACAATCGCCGATTCGCATACCCTACCCCCTGTTTTTTTCATTATAGCATACTTCCCGGCAAATGTGCGCAGCTTGAGCATCTTCGCTGCCGATGCTATAATAGGAGCATCCGGGAGGAATTTTTATGCAGCTACTCACAATTCTCGGCGTCTGCATCTGCGTCTTTTTGGCGGTGTGCATGGCGCTGCTTTTCCGCCTGCTGCGCAAAAAGCAGGCCGACCCCACCCTTGCGCTCCGCGAAGAACTCCGCTTTGTGCGGCAGGAGCAGCAATCCAACCAATCCGAAATGCGCCGCGAGCTCCAGTCGCAGCTTACCGGACTAAATCGCCTTTCGCTCGAGACGATGTCCCATATCTCCGAGACGACCATGCAAAACCTAGACGGCATGCGCACCACACTGGATCGCCGCTTAGACGGCATCCGCTGCGAAAATCAGGAGGCGCTGGAACGCATCCGGCGCTCCGTCGATGAGCAGCTCTCGACCACGCTTTCGTCCAGCCTCGATCAATCCTTCAAATCGGTCGGCATACAGCTGGAGCAGGTCTCCAAAAGCATTGGCGAGGTGCACCGCATGGCCCCCGACATCCAGGATCTGCGCAACATCCTGTCCAATGTGAAAAACCGCGGCACCTGGGGCGAGGTGCAGCTCGGCAGCATCATCGAGGACATGTTTGCCCCATCGCAATACGAGGCGCAGTTCGCCATCACGAGCGGGCGCGAGCGGGTGGATTACGCCATCCGCCTGCCCGGGCAGGGCAACGGTGAAGTATACCTGCCCATCGATTCCAAATTCCCTATGGATCGCTATGCGGCCTATCTCTCCGCCGAAAAGCAGGGCAACCCCGCACTCGCGGATACGGCCAAAAACGCCCTTCTGCGCGCCGTGCGCGATCAGGCCCGTGACATCGCCCGCAAATACATCGCCCCGCCCTATACGACGGACTTTGCCGTGCTCTTCCTGCCCTCGGAGGGCATGTATGCCATGCTGGCTGCCGAGGACTTTGCGTTTTCCTTACAGCAGGAACACAAGATCCTCCTGGCCGGGCCTTCGACGCTGGCTGCGCTTTTGAACAGCCTGCAAATGGGCTTTCGGACGCTGGCGATCCAGCAGAAATCAGCGGACACACTGCGGCTCCTTGGCGCTGTCAAAAAGTCAATGGAGACCTTTGAAAAGAACCTGACCGCGACGCAGAAGAGCATGACCGCCGCCCTCAACAACCTGGATCGCACCACCGCCAGCATGCGCGGCCTGCAGCATAAGCTGCGCGACCTAGAGGAAATGGACGCCCCCGAGGCGCAGACCTTGCTGGGCGACGCCTTCCCCACAAGCGAGGACGAAGCATAAGCTTTCCACAATTCCACAAAAAACCGGCGGGATTTACACATCCCGCCGGTTTTGTAAGCATTCCATTTTTCTTTGCAAGCGCAGCGGTTCGGCAGCAGATGTCAAGCGCCCCGCAGAGTACCTGTTTTACCACGCCGCCTGCCCGAGCAGGCTTGCCTCGTCAAACAGTGCCGCATGCAGGCAGCCCAACCCTGCGCCATTGCTCCGCGCCTCCGCCCGTTCGGCACAGGCCTTCCAGCTCTTCGCCGCCGCGACGGCTGCTTCGAACGGTTCCTCCACCACTGCTAGCGCCCCACACAGCACGGAGAGCATGCAACCCATGCCGGTAATCTGCCGCGCGTGGGATGTGCCGCCAGAGATGGTCTCCGAGCGCTCCCCATCTGTCACAAGATCCACTTCGCCGGTAAGCAGCACCACACACCCGAGCCGCCGCGCCAACTCCCGCGCCAGCGTCCGTTCCTGCTCCTGGATATGCAGCGGGCTGTCCACACCCCAGTTTTGTGTATCCGTCTGTAGCAGTGCCCGCACCTCTCCGGCGTTGGCCCGCACAATCTGCGGATGCACTGCCCCAAGAAGCGCCTGCGTCTCCCGGCGGCGATAGGCACTGGCGCCCACACCCACCGGATCCAGCACAACTGGATGCCCAAGGCGATTCGCCTCCTGCCCCGCCGCCCGGCAGGCCGCAAACTTTTCATCGTTCGGCGTCCCGAGGTTCAACACCGTCGCCCGGCAGGCCGCCGTGATCTCGGCCGCTTCGGCGGGAACCTGCGCCATAATCGGCCGCGCACCCACAGCCAGCAGCAGGTTGGCGCAGTCGTTCGCCGTCACGACATTGCTCACGGCGTGCACCATCGGGCTCGCCTGCCGCACCGCCTGCCACAATTCTTCCGCCGTCTTCATTGTTCCGCGTTCAGTTCCACCTGTAGGTGAGAGAGCAGCTTGGATTTGGAAAGCGCCGCCAGCAACAGCCACGCGAGCGCGCTCCCCACCGCCGTCGAGATCAAAAACGGAACGATATAGGCATAGAACGCGACATCGCCCGCGCTCTTGCCCATAAAGAGGATGGCCATCGGCCAGGCGCACAACCCGCCGAGCACGCTCGTTCCAAAGACCTCCCCGAGGCAGGCCGCACCCAGCTTTTTCCACTTGCGATAAGCCAGGCCGCCAAGCAACGCACCAATCATGCTGCCTGGGAAGGCCAGCAACGTCCCCATGCCAAGCAGGTTGCGCAGCAGGCTGGCCGCAAATGCCACACCGAGGCCGTATCCCGGTCCCAGGATCACTGCGCACAGCACATTGACGATGTGCTGCACCGGCGCGCATTTCGACCCCAGCACCGGGAAGGAGATCAGACTCCCCACCACTGCCAGCGCGCAAAAGACGCCGGCAAACGCCAATTTCTTCACATTGTTCCGTTTCATTTCATATTCTCCTTTGTCTTGTATCCTTGCAGAGCAGGCAGCGTTCCATCGCGTCGCCCTGTGTTTCACAGAGTCTCTAAAAAGAGCCGGTCGAGGCTTGCTGGCCTCCTCTCACGCCGGAACACGGCTTCCCTTCGCAATGGTTGGCTCGGCCCCCGGGCGCTCCCCCGTGGGCCGCTGCGGAAACTTCCGCCGCCGTCTCTCTGCCACAAAACGCAGAGAATTCTATATATCTTACTTCCGCGCGACCTGGTCCGCCAGAGCGCGCATTTCCCGCGTCGCCCTGGCTTTATCCACCGCCGCGAACAGCGCCGAGATTACGGCAACGCCGTCCACACCACACCCCGCGAGCTGCGGCAGGTTGTCCCTGCTGACCCCGCCGATCGCCACCACCGGGATGCGCACCGCCCGGCAGATTTTTTGTAATTCCGCAAGTGCAAGCCGCCCGGCGTCCGTCTTGGTCGTGCTCCCAAACACCGCGCCGCATCCCAGATAGTCCGCCCCGGCCGCTTCCGCCGCCAGCGCCTCCTCCACAGTATGCGCACTGGTGCCGATGATCTTTCCCGGCCCAAGCAGTGTCCGCGCCTCGCGCAGGCTCATGTCCTTCTGCCCGACATGCACGCCGTCCGCCCCGGCTTCCACCGCCGCCTGCACATCGTCGTTCAGGATGAGCGGCACGCCGTTTTTCGCACAGATCGGCCGCAAACACCTGGCATAGCACACCATTTCTTCATGCGTGCAATGCTTTTCCCGCAATTGCAGGCAGGTTACGCCGTTTTGCAGCAAAGTCTTCACCACGGTTTCCAGGCTCTCGCCTGGGCGCAGCCAACTGCGATCGGTCACGGCATATAGCCGCAACTGTTCCGGTCGTATCGCGTTCATTCCCCTCTCCTTTTCCACAAAAAATCGGCCACCCGTCCCCGGGTCGCCGCATTCCTGCATATCTTCCCTTCGTCGGTACTAACCGGACAGGTTCCTTGGGTCGAACTCTTGTTCCTCTCAGCCAGTGGCTCCCCATTTTTTTGCATACGCAGTATAGCACATTCCCCGCCAAAAGGCAAGCGCGTTGCATTCCCTGCCCTGGCATGCTATACTGAGAAAAACAGAATGTATATGAAAAACGGGGAGCTTGCCCGGGCAGGCTGAGAGGGAAGTTTACTTCCGACCCACGACCTGATTTGGATAATGCCAACGGAGGGGATTTTCGTCTGCCTACATAAGGCGGCATGCCCTACACATGTCGTTTTTTATTTCCGTTTTTCAGGAAAGGATTTTTATGAAAACGGCTCTTACTATCGCCGGGAGCGATTGCAGCGGTGGTGCGGGCATCCAAGCCGACATCAAGACGATGACCGCCAACGGCGTCTATGCCATGAGCGCCATCACCGCTCTGACGGCGCAGAACACCACCGGCGTGCGCAGCATTTTGGAATCCACACCCGCCTTCCTCCGCGACCAGCTGGACGCCATTTTTGAGGATATCTTCCCCGACGCTGTCAAGATTGGCATGGTTTCTTCCGGCGAACTTATCCGGGTGATCGCGAAAACGCTTCGCACCTATCGGCCAAAGAATATCGTGCTTGATCCGGTTATGGTCGCGACCAGCGGCGCAAAGCTCATCTCAGACGAAGCCATCTCCGCATTGGAAACGCAGCTCCTGCCACTGGCAGACCTGCTGACGCCAAACATCCCCGAGGCCGAAGTGCTCTCCGGCTTGTCCATCCATGCGGCACAGGACATGGAACGCGCCGCACGCAAGATCGCTAGGGAATACGGCACCGCCGTGCTCTGCAAGGGGGGGCACGCCATTAACGATGCCAACGACCTGCTCGTCCTGGAGGGAGAGGACTACTGGATCCCCGGGCAGCGCATCGATAACCCGAATACGCACGGCACCGGCTGCACGCTGTCCAGTGCCATTGCCGCCAACCTTGCGAAAGGGTACCCCATGGTGGAGGCCATCCGCCGCGCCAAGGCATACATCTCCGGCGCGCTGGCCGCCATGCTCGACCTCGGTAAGGGCTCCGGACCCCTGAACCATGCCTTTGCCATCGGCGGCGAATTCGGCGCACAGGCATAAGGCAGCACAAAAAAACAACCTCCCATGGGAGGTTGTTTTTTTGTGCGCTCGCTTTGCTAACTCATTCCGCCGCTTTGGCTTCCTGTTCCTGCACATATTCCGCAAAAACGCGCGCCGCGTCCGCTACCAATTCACGGCAGGGGCGCTTCTTATACTGCTCCGTTGCGCGGATCTCCGCCGTCGCTTCGGTCACGCCTCTGTCCAAGTGCAGCAGCTCGCGGCAGATAATCGACCCGTTGATTGCCTTGAACCGATCGGCGAGTTCCCGGATCAGCGCATAATGTTCCTTCTTACGGGCGTTATCGCCGATCTCATATGCGCCGTATTTCATGCCGGCCACCATCGCCATGCCCGACACCGCGCCGCAAACCTCGCGCATTTTCCCCAGGCCGCCGCCAAAGCTCGCGCCAAACTTCATCGCTGTATCCATGTCCAGGCCGACCTCATCCGCAAACACGGCCACGACCGCCTGCGCACAGTTATATCCTTCGTGAAACAGCTCTCCCGCCTTTTCGGCATACTCCTCCGGTGTGTACTTCATTTCTCTTCTCCTTTATGCAGCCTTTTACAAAAGCCTTTTGTTCAGTATAGCACATTCCCGCTTTTTCCGCAAAAAAAGAGAAGGCAATTGCCTTCTCTTTTTGGTATATTGCTTCGAAATGCATCAGACACCCAGTCTCGCTTTGCGCAGCTGTTCTGCCTTTCTGAACTTCGGGTTGCCCTCTCTGCCTTCGAGCGGGAGGAGCTTTTCGTTGATGGCATCAAGAATGTCGTCAACCTGCGGGAAGAAGTATTCGTCATACTCCGACGCCGGCGTGACCCAGTTCTGTGCACCCAGCACATAGGGAGCGGCATCCAGGTAGTCAAAGCTCAACTGAGAAATGTTGGACGCCATGTCGTTTAAGATGCTGCCTCTGGTGCAGGCTTCGCTGACGAGCAGGATGCGGCCGGTCTTCTCCACCGACTTGCAGACGGGCTCATAGTTGAACGGTACCACGCTTCTCGCGTCGATAACTTCCGCGGAAACGCCATACTTTTCTTCCAAAATCTTCGCGGCATCCAGCGCCTTGTACAGGGACGGCCCGATCGTGAGGATCGTGACATCTTCGCCTGCCTTGCGCAGCGCCGGTTCGCCAAACGGAACTTCATAATAGCCTTCCGGCACGCCCTCTTCATGGAACATTTCGGGCTTGTCATAGAAGTTCTGGCTCTCAAAGAACACGACCGGATCCGTTCCGGACAGAGCCGCGTTCATCATGCCCTTGGCGTCATACGGCGTTACCGGGTAAACGACCTTAAGGCCCGGGATATGCGCGCACAGTGCCGTCCACTCCTGCGAGTGCTGCGCACCATACTTGCAGCCGACCGCAACGCGCAGAACCACCGGCATCTTCAGGATGCCGCCGGACATTGCCTGCCACTTCGCCATCTGGTTGAAGATCTCATCGCCGCAGCGGCCGATAAAGTCGCCGTACATGAGCTCTACAACCGCTCTGCCGCCGCACACGCCATAGCCGACTGCGGAACCGACGATCGCCGCTTCGGAAATCGGGGAGTTGAACAGTCTGTGGCGCGGCACAGAATCGACCATGTTGCGGGAAACAGCGAACGCACCACCCCAGTACGCAACATCTTCGCCGTACATGACGAGCGAACGGTCGACATAGAACTTATCGAAAATCGCCTCAAAGATACCGTCGCGGATGCCGTAGCACTTGATCTTCGGCACTTCCTTGCCGTTCTTCATATAGAAACGCTCTCTGGTCTTGAGCTGCTTCACTCTGGGGTTGTCTTCCTTCGCCGTCAGCATGTCATCCACAGGCGCGTCGCTCATGGATTCGATGTGCTGGTTGGAGAACATCAGATCCTCTACGAAATGCGGGTTCTTTTCCATGTCCGCATAGGGCGTGAGAGTCTTGTCGGAAGCAACCTTGAACACGGCCAGGTTTCTCTCGATGACCTTGGCTTCGAGATCCTTGATCTCCTTTTCCGTGCAGACGCCAGCTTCGATCAGCTTCGCCGCATAGTGCGGAATCGCGTCCTGATCTTTCCAGGCCTGGATCTCTTCTTCGGTTCTGTAGGCGTTGACATCGGACGGGGAGTGACCGCCGAAACGATAGGTCACGACATCCAGCATGACCGGGCCGTCTTCCAGCGCCTGCGGGATCTTTCTCTCATACGCGTCGATCACGGCCAACACATTGAAGCCGTCAACGCGCTCTACATGCAGCTGCGTGGGGGAAACGCCTGCCGCGAAACGGGCGATCATGTCATACGCCATCGTCTCGCCTCTGGTCTGGCCGCCCATGCCGTAGTGGTTGGTTGCAAAGTTAAAGATGATCGGGAGACCGCCCTTGTTGTAGCCCTCTTCCCAGAGGTACTTATACTGGTCCATCGCAGAGAAGTTGATACCTTCCCACACAGGGCCGCAGCCGAGCGAACCGTCACCCAAGTTTGCGATTGCGACACCCGGCTTCTGGTTGACCTTCTTATACAGTGCAGCACCGGCCGCTACGCAGGCGGAACCGCCGACGATTGCGTTATTCGGGTAAATACCAAACGGCTGGAAGAACGCGTGCATGGAACCACCCAAACCGCGCAGGAAGCCTGCCTCACGGGCAAAGATTTCCGCCATTGCGCTGTACAGGAAGAACTTTCTTGCCAGGTCCTTCGTGTCGGTGTATTCGATGTGTTCCTTGACGAACTGATAGATGTGGCCGCCCAGGAAGTTTTCCATGATCTTGACAAGTTCTTCGTCCGAGAGCTTGTGGATCGCGGAAAAGCCCTTTGCGATGATCTCGTTGTGGCTTCTGTGGCTGCCGAAGGTGAAGTCGTTGATGGTCAGGTGATATGCTTCACCGACTGCGACCGCTTCCTGACCGGTGGACAAGTGCGCCGGCCCCTTGTAGCTGCAGGGGATACCGGAATATTCGCTCTTGGTCTTGATGTCGTTGAGCATCAATTCGAAAGTACGGATGGAGAACATGTCCTCATAAATCCGGAGGAAGTCTTCCTTCGTGTACTTTGCCTTTTCCTCTTCGATCGTCTTGTTGTACTGGTTGACCGGGATATCTGTGAATTTGATATATCCGGGCGCCCGCATCTCATTGGGATCTACAAAAATAGATTTTGGCATGATATTACCTCTCTAAAGAATTTAGTGATCTTCCAAACTTTATTTCATCTGCATCATGTCGAAGTTTTCCAGATAAGCGACGAGCGCCTTTAAGAACTTCGCACCGTCCGCACCATCCATCGCGCCGTGGTCGAGTGTCAGCGACAGACCCATTGCCGGGTATGTGCTGCCGTCCTTGCGGAGCTTATAGGAGATGGTGTCGACGCCCAAGATGCCCGTCTGCGGCGGGTTGATGACCGGCGTGAAGCTTTCGATGCCGAACGAACCCAGGTTGCTAACCGTAAAGGTCGCCTGCCGCGCGTTATCCGCAGGCAGCTTGCCGTCCTTCGTGATTGCGATGAGGGACTTCAACTCCTTGGAGAGCTTGAGCAACGACATATCCGAAGCACCAATCACTGCCGGCACGAGCAACCCGCGCGGGGTGTCGACCGCCACGCCAATGTTCGCCTTTTCAAATACGCGCAGTGTGTCGCCGTTTAAGTGTGCATTGAGCATCGGGAAATCCAGGATAACCTTAGCCACGGCGTGCACCAGCATGTCGTTCAGGGTGATGCCTGCGAATTCCTCGTTGTTCTTGAACTTCTTGCGCAGGTCCATGATGACCGTCGCGTCAAAGCTCGTATTGAGCGTGAGCTGCGGGATCCCCTGCAGGGAAGCCGTCATGCTCTTCTTGATGTACTTCCGGACGCTATTGAGCGGCTTATCCTCATAGCCGACCGATGCCGCTGCGGGCGCTTCCGCCGCTGCCGGTGCAGCCTTTTCGACCGCTGCGGGCGCAGCTGCCTTCTTGGGCGCCGTCGCCGCATATGCTTCTACATCTCTGCCGATAATTCTGCCCTCAGGGCCGGTCGGCGTGATGGTGGAGAAATCGTCCACTCCGAGGCGTTTTGCAAAGGTCTTGGCTCTCGGGGAGACCGGCGCATTCGCGGACGCCGCACCCGTCGCCGCCGCGGGCTTTGCCGCCTTGGCTGCCGCCGGAGCCGTTGCCGCTGCTGCCGCAGGCGCTTCCGCCGCCGCAGGCGCCGCGCCGGGGCGCACATACTTGGTGCCGGGCTTGCCGATTGCACAAACCGGCTCCAGACAGGGAACTACATCGCCGTCTTCAAAGAAAGTAGCCAGCAGTTCGCCTTCGAATTCCGATTCCTGGTCGATGGAGGTCTTGTCCGTTTCATAGGAGAACAACACATCGCCCTTCGCGACCATATCGCCCACATGCTTATGCCACTCGGTCAGGATGCAATCCTCAACCGTGATGCCGATCTTCGGCATGATGACGATGTCGACATCCGGGTTGGCTTCTGCCGCCGGTGCCGCCACAGGAGCCGCTTCTGCCGGAGCTTCCGCCGCCGGTGCCTGTACAGGCGCCGCTTCCGCCGCTGCCGGAGCACCCTCGACCTTTTCACCGGGTTCGCCGATCGCACAAACCGGTTCCAGACAGGGAACTACATCGCCCTCTTCATAGAAGGTGGCCAGCAAGGTGCCTTCAAATTCGGACTCCTGGTCGATGGAAGTCTTGTCCGTCTCATACGAGAACAGGATATCTCCCTTGGCGACTGTATCCCCGACCTTTTTGTGCCAGGTCGTCAGGATGCAATCTTCGACTGTTATACCGATCTTAGGCATGATAACAGTATTTGCCATAATACCTCCAAAATGATTAAGAAGTTTCCTTCTTATTGGTTTCCTTCCCGGGTAGGCAAACCTACCCATACACTTTCAATATAGATTCTAGCGCTTGAACGCGCAATTGTCAATGCGCCAATGCATTCCTTTCGGGAATCCATCCCATTTTCCCCGTTCCCGACCGCGTTTTCCGAAGCGGATATTGACAAACGCCGAAAATTCTCCTAACATTATGGTGTAGCGTTATGCAAGCCAGGCTCATATTGGCCTGAATATATCTACGATTATTTATCGGCATAAGGAGTTTCATCATGGAAAATCGTTATGATGTTGCCGTGCTGGGCGCCGGCCCCGGCGGATACGAGACCGCCATTCGCTGCGCACAGTATGGCCTGAAGACGGCACTGATCGAAAAGGACAAGCTGGGCGGCACCTGCTTAAACCGCGGCTGCATCCCCACGAAGGCTCTGCTGCACGGTGCGGAAGTGTATCAGCAGGCAAAGGAAGCCTCGAAGTTCGGCGTGAATGTGGGCGCAGTTTCCTATGATTACGCCAAGATTGCGGCGCACAAGGATAAAGTCGTAAGCAAGCTGGTCGGCGGGATCGGCGCGATGGAAAAGGCGCACGACGTCGATGTCATGAACGGCTTCGGCAAGCTGGTCGACAAGAACACCATCGATGTCGAGGGCAAGACGGTTGTCGCCGACAAGATCATCCTCGCGATGGGCTCCACGCCTTCCCGCCCGCCGATCCCCGGCCTGGACGGCAAGAATGTCGTAACGAGCGACGATGTCCTCGCGATGACTGAACTCCCCGAGAGCTTCGTCATCATCGGCGGCGGCGTCATCGGTATGGAATTCGCCACGCTGTTCGCGACGCTCGGCAAGAAGGTCACCGTTGTGGAAATGATGCCGTTCGTCATCCCTGGCATCGAGGAAGAAATCCGTTCCGCACTCGTCCGCAACCTCAAGAAGAGTGGCGTCAATATCATTACGAGCGCGAAGGTCACCTCCATCGAAGGCGGCGACACCGTCAAAGTCAACTATGAGCTGGACGGCGCAGCCAAGGTCGCGGAAGGCGGCTGCTGCATCGTCAGCGTCGGCAGATCGCCCATGACGGCGAACTGCGGCCTGGAAGAAGTCGGCATCAAGTTCGCGGAAAGAAACGGCCGCCCGACCCGGTATATCCAGATCGACGACTGCTGTGAGACGAATGTCAAGAACATCTACGCCATCGGCGACATCACCCCGAAGATTCAGCTGGCCCATGTTGCTTCCGCACAGGGTATGGTCGCGGCGGCGAACTGCGCCGGTAAGACGGCTACCATGTCCTATGATGTCGTCCCGGCCTGCCTGTACACCTCTCCGGAGATTGCCTATGTCGGTCTTACCGAAGCCAAGGCCAAGGAAGCGGGTTATGAAGTCGTGACCGGTTCCTTCAATGTGGCCGCGAACGGCCGTGCGATGGTCATGGGCGAAAACAACGGCGTTGTCAAGCTCATCACGCAGAAGACGACCGGCAAGTTGCTGGGCGCACAGATTTATGCGCCGAGAGCGACGGACATGATTGGCGAAATCGCCGTTGTCATGAAGAGGGGCGGCACCTTTGAGGATATTTCCGAGACGATCCACCCGCATCCGACCGTCTGCGAGACGCTGATGGAAGCGGCGCACGATGTGGAAGGTCTGTCCTGCAACGCGATGCCCAAGAAATAAGCTCTGTAATTGAAAAGAGACTGCCCAAGGCAGTCTCTTTTTTATGCGTTTGCATATTACCGAATGTAGTCGAGCCGCCGCTCCATCACGAGAGCATCTGTGTAGCCCTGCGGCAACTTATAACCCTGTTCCCGCACCAGGCGGGTAGAAAAGCCACGCTGCCGGTACAGCGCCGCCGCGGCCGCATTGTCCCGCCGCAGTTCCAACTCGATCTGCTCATACTCCCATTTCGCCGCGCAATGCATGAGCTGCTGCACGAGCATCGTCCCGATACCGATCCGCCGGTGCCCGGGCAGGACGCTCACAGCGACTTGCCCGCGGTGCCGTTTGTGCGCATAGGGGGAAGCCGGGTACAGCACGCCGAAACCGACGATCTGCCGGTGCATCCAGGCCAGGAGCAGGATCCGGCGCTCCTCCTCCGCAAATTGTTGCAGGATCCGGCGCGTTTGGTAGACATCCGGCACCTCCCCAACCAGCAACTCCTGTGGTTCATCTTCCTGTACGGCCTGCCGAAAATACAGCGCCAGCTTGCGGGAATCCTCTGCCTCTCCACTGCGCATGTAGCACGATTTCCCATTGTTCAAAATCAGTTTCCGGTCGTGTAAAATCATCGCTCCCACTCCCTCCCCTCTTCCCTATTGCATAGATCGCAACATCGCAAAGGTTTCCATCCCAGGGAAACAATGGACGACATCGATCGTGCCGATCAGCCTTCCGCTCAATCGTCCCTCAATCCCCCAGCGGCAGCAGTCCTCCCGCGCATAGTCCTCTTCTCACATTTGAAGGAAGATCCGCGTCACCTCCTTCAGGCTAAGTATAGCATACCTCCTGCAAAAAAAATACCCGGTTTTCCGCTTTCTGCCGCAGAAAATCTGCTTTTCTCTACAAAAAAACGACCGGAAGAATCCTCCCAGCCGTTTTCTGTATATAATTTATTCCGCGAGGGACTTTCCAAGCTCCATGCAAGCGATCTCCGCCTCCGCATCTGGCGCTTCATTACAGATTGCGAATTCGCAGGCCAGCACCGCGCCGTCCGCCAGGCACTGTTCTTCCCAATTGCGCATCCATTCGCCGTCGCCCCAGCCATAGGAGCCGAATAGGGCGATTTTCTTGCCCGCCAACTTTGCTTCGCATTCGCGGAACATCGGCTCGAATTCGCTTTCCTCCAGCTGCTCTGCACCCATCGAGGGGCAACCAAAGGCGATTGCATCAAAATGATCCATCTGATCCGCGGAGAATTCCGTCGCCGTGAAAACGCTGACTTCTGCGCCGGCGTCCTTCGCGCCCACCGCCACCTTTTCGGCCATCTGTTCGGTGTTGCCTGTGCCGCTCCAATATACTACAGCTACCTTACTCATACTAGAAACCTCATTTCTTATCCATTTATATTGTTTTTCAGGCCGCTACGGTGAGCTGCCCGACATTCATTCCTTTTTCCCACAAACGCAGATACAGATCCGTGCATTTGCGGAATTTGTCAAACATCTTCTGCGCGACCCCCGCGTCACCATAGACTTTCCAATAGCCAGCACAGCGGCAATTCCGTCCCTTATGGCGGATGAATCCGCGCACATCCTCCAGCGGATAGCCAAGAAAGATGCCGATCTCATGCGGAAAGCCACCTTCCTCGCGCATCCGCGCCGCCAGATGTTCGAGCCTTTCCTCCAACGACGCCGCCGGGTATCCCTGCCCCGTCAAAAAGGCATCTACCTCCGGCCGCATGAGGTACGCTTCGAGCTGCGACGGCCGGTATAGGTAGAGCAGTGCGCCATCCGCCATTTCCTGCAAAACACGAAGGCGAAGCCCTTTGGGGAGGAGCTCTTCCTCCAAAACTCGCGCCTTTGCCCGCAATTCCGCGCCGTTTCCGAAACAGCGGAACAGGTTCGCCGGCTTTAGGGAGGCAAGGGTCGGCGCACAGTGCCGTATCAGATACTTTTCCAAGTTTGTTCTCCTCCACTCCCGTGGTTAGCAATGGCTAATCACGGGAGCGAGACTTTCTATTTTTTGTAGAGAAGAAAACATATAGTTAGCTGTTGCTAACTAAGAAAATCATATCGCACTCCTCTCCTTCTGTCAATACTATTTTCGCAGATCTTGCAATTCTTTTGTGCAATTTTCCACCCAGCAAAGGTCGACCTCCCCCGGGATTTTATCGCAACCTTCGTGGGATGCGCTCTGCTAAATGGGAAATGTCCTGTTGCTTTTTCCTGCCTCTCTCTTTCCTACTGTCCTGCAAAGCTATATGCCCTTTCCCACCTCCGCATCCTCCCTTTTGCCCGCGCTCTCTGCGCAATATCTTTTGGTTTCCGCCACTGCCCAGCGTTTTCTCGAGGTTCTCGCTCCACCCACGGCCACTTGCATAACCGTACATCTTTCCGCTTTCCCGCGCACAAAAAACGCAGCCCGCATGGGGCTGCGTTTTCGTTTATATTGCTTATTTGCAGAGCAAAGATTTGCCGGTCATTTCCTTCGGCTGCTCCAGCCCCATCAGGTCCAAGAGCGTCGGCGCCAGATCAGCCAAAATCCCGCCCTCGCGGAGCTTCGCCGTCTTATAGCGCTCGCTCACCAGGATGCAGGGCACGATATTCGTCGTGTGTGCTGTGAACGGAGAACCCGTCTTGGGATCGATCATCAATTCCGCATTGCCATGGTCTGCTGTGATGATGACTTCGCCGCCTACCTCGCGGATAGCGTCCACCACCGTGCCGACGCAGGTGTCTACTGCCTCCACCGCCTTGACGGCCGCTTCGAGCACACCCGTATGCCCGACCATGTCCGGGTTCGCAAAGTTCAGGATCATCAGGTCATACTTGCCCGAACGAATGCGCTCCGCTGCCTTTTCCGCCACTTCATAGGCGCTCATTTCCGGCTGCAGGTCATAGGTCGCCACCTTGGGCGAGGGGATAAGCACGCGGTCTTCCCCTTCGTTCGGGGCCTCTACGCCGCCATTGAAAAAGAAGGTGACATGCGCGTATTTTTCCGTCTCCGCGATGCGGAACTGCTTGAGCCCCTGCCGCGAGACATATTCGCCCAGCGTGTTTTTCAATGTCTGCGGCCTAAACGCCACATGTACATGCGAAAAAGTCGCATCATACTGCGTCATCGTCACATAGTACAGCGGGAAATAGGTGCGCGCAAAGCCGTCGAAATCCGGCTCAGTCAACGCCCGTGTGATCTCCCGCGCGCGGTCCGGGCGGAAGTTGAAGAAGATCACTGAGTCGCCGCTCTGGATCTTGCCCACCGGCTGTCCGTCCTCCATCACCACGGTCGGGAGGATGAACTCATCCGTCACACCCTTGGCATAGGACTGCTCTACAGCCTCCACCGGGCAGGTGCAGGTCTCGCCCATACCGTCGACCATCGCGGCATACGCCTTGCCGACGCGTTCCCAGCGGTTGTCGCGGTCCATCGCATAATACCGGCCGCTCACCGTCGCCACCTTGCCTACGCCGACTTCCTTCAAATAGGCGCAGATGTCCTCCATATAGTGTTTGCCGCTGTCCGGCGGAACATCCCGGCCATCCATAAAGCAATGGAGGTATACCTTTTCCAGGCCGTTTTGCGCGGCCAGGCGGACGAGCGCTTTTAAGTGGTTCATATGGCTATGCACGCCGCCCTCCGAAAGCAGGCCCATCAAATGCAGCGCGCCGCCATTCTTTTTCACATTGTCGACCGCGCCGCAGAACGCCTCGTTCGTAAAGAAGTCGCCGTCCTCGATCGACTTTGTGATGCGCGTCAATTCCTGATACACGATACGCCCCGCGCCGATGTTTAAGTGCCCAACCTCGGAATTGCCCATCTGCCCATCCGGCAGGCCGACCGACATACCGGACGCTCCGATATAGGTCATTGGGTATTCCTTTTCCAACGCATCGATATGGGGCGTCTTGGCCAGCTTGACTGCGTTACCCATCTGTTCCTTCCGCTCACCGAACCCGTCTAGGATCATGAGCGCCGTAAATTTCTTCATAGCCTCTCCTTCCGTCAAATCAATATTTCACGACTTTGGAGAAATCCTCTGCTTTCAGGCTTGCGCCGCCGATCAAACCGCCATCGATCTCGCTCTGTGCCATGAGCTCCGAAGCGTTCTTCGGGTTCATGCTCCCACCGTACTGGATACGCACCTTGGAAGCGACTTCCTCGCCATAGACCTGTGCGATCGCTTTGCGAATCGCGCCGATCGTCTCGTTCGCTTCCGCCGCGGTCGCCGTCTTGCCTGTGCCGATTGCCCAGATCGGTTCATACGCGATTACGACCTTGTCCACTTCCTCCGCCGGGATCCCCTGCAGCGCCAACTTGGTCTGCATGCCGACGAGTTCGTTGGTCACGCCCTTTTCGCGCTCTTCCAGGCTCTCGCCGACACAGATGATGGGCTTCAAGCCCGCCGCCAGCGCGGCCTTCGCGCGCTTGTTGACCGTGCAGTCCGTTTCACCAAAATACTGCCGGCGCTCGCTGTGACCGATGATGACATATTCCACGCCCATGGCGAGCAGCATATCCGCCGAAATCTCGCCGGTATACGCACCGTGCTTTTCAAAGTGCACATTCTGCGCACCCAGCTTGATGTTGGAGCCGGCCGCTTCCTTGCGGACGGCGTCCAGGCATACGAACGGCGGGCAAACCACCACTTCCGCCTCGGCATCCGCCACCAACGGCACGAGTTCGCGTACCAGCTCTGCCGCCTCTTCGGGCGTTTTATTCATTTTCCAGTTTCCTGCGATGATCGGTTTTCTCATGATATCCTCCAAAATCCTGTGTGTTGTTTATTCCTTGTCGTCCAGCGCCGCGATGCCCGGGAGCACCTTGCCCTCGAGGAATTCCAGCGATGCGCCGCCGCCCGTGGAGATGTGGCTCATCTTGTCGCCATAGCCCAGGCTCTTGACCGCCGCCGCCGAATCGCCGCCGCCGATGATTGTCGTCGCATCCTTGACATTGGCCATCGCCTCGGCGACCGCCTTGGTGCCGCCCGCAAAGGAGCTCATTTCCGCCACGCCCATCGGCCCGTTCCAAATGATGGTCTTAGCCTTGCCGATCTCCTCGGCAAAAATCATGCGCGTCGACGCGCCGATGTCCAGCGCCATATAGCCGTCCGGGATATTCTCGACCGGGACCATGACCGTCTTGGCGTCGTTGTCGAACTTGTCTGCCGCAACCACATCGCTCGGCAAGAGGATCTTCACGCCCAGCGTGTTCGCCTTTTTCAAAAGCTCCTTCGCCGTTTCGATGCTGTCCTGATCGACGAGGGAGTTCTTCATGTCGATGCCCTCGGCCGCAAGGAAGGTGTTGGCCATGCCGCCGCCGATGATCAGGCTATCCACCTTGTTGAACAGGTTTTCGATGACGCCGATCTTGTCCGCGATCTTCGCGCCGCCCAGAATCGCCACAAACGGACGAACCGGGTTTTCCACCGCGTTGCCCAGAAACTGCAATTCCTTTTCAATGAGGAAGCCTGCGACTGCTGGCAGGTAGTCCGCTACCGCCGCCGTAGAGGCATGTGCACGGTGCACTGCGCCAAAGGCGTCGTCCACATAGATGTCGCCATAGCTGGCCAGCTTCTTGGCAAACTCGGGGTCGTTCTTCGTCTCTTCCTTATGGAAGCGCAGGTTTTCCAGCAAGACGACCTCGCCGTTCTTCATGTTTGCGACCGCTTCGTCCGCGCTCTTGCCGACGACATCCGTCGCGAAGGTCACTTTATTGGGGAGCAGCCCCTGCAGGCGGCGCGCCACCGGCGCGAGCGAGAATTCCGGCTTGAATTCCCCCTTCGGGCGACCGAGGTGAGAGCAAAGGACAACCTTTGCGTTCTGGCCGAGCAGATACTGGATGGTCGGGAGCGCGGCCTGGATGCGCGTCTCGTCCGTGATTTCCCCATTCTTCAGCGGGACATTAAAGTCTACCCGCACAAGGACTCGTTTGCCTGCGACATCGATGTCACGGATCGTTTTTTTATTCATACTTTTATACTCCTTTTGTATAAAATTAAGATGCCTTATTGTCGGCGAATGTTGTGGAAAACATCTCATTTTCCAGCTTCTATTTTAATGAGAAAGGCTTTCTGCGTCAACAGAATTTTCGATTCTTCTATCGAAGCGAGGGATAATCCATCTGCCGGAGCGCCTCATATACAGCGATTGCCACCGAATTCGACAGGTTGAGCGACCGCAAGCTGTCCCGCATGGGGATGCGCACCGCACGCTCCGGGTTGCCGTAGACAAGCCTCTCGGGGAGCCCTGCGCTTTCCCGGCCAAAGATCAGGTAGTCACCGTCGGCATAGGCGATGTCCGAATGCCACCGCGCCGCCTTGGTCGAAAAGTACCAAAACCGCCCCTTGCCTTCGTTCTTTGCGAAAAAGTCGTCCAGATTGGGATATACCGTGAGGTCCAATTTATCCCAGTAGTCCAGCCCGGCACGCCGCAGATGCCGTTCGTCGATGGAAAAACCGAGCGGTTCCACCAGGTGCAGCCGCGCACCAACCACCGCGCAGGTGCGCGAGATGTTGCCCGTATTTCCCGGGATCTCCGGCTCTACCAGCACAATGTTCAGCATATGTATTTCCCTTTCTTCATGAAAAAGGAGCGCTGCAAGGCAGCGGCTCCGATTGTTTCTTATAGAGAGGCGACAAAGGTGCGGATCCGCCGCATCGCTTCCTCCAGGTTTTCCATGGAGGTCGCATAGGAACAGCGGATAAACCCTTCGCCGCTCGCCCCGAACGCCGTCCCCGGCACGCAGGCGACATGCTGCTCCATAATGAGCCGGCGGCAGAATTCCTCAGAGGAAAGCCCCGTTTTCGTAATGTTCGGGAAAGCATAGAACGCGCCGCGCGGTTCAAAGCAGGAAAAACCCATGTCGCGGAAGCTCTGCACGACGAACACCCGGCGGCGGTTATAGTTGCGCACCATTTCCCGCACCTGATAGTAATTCTTGTGCATTTCCGTGCGCAGCGCCTCTTCGCCCGCCTTCTGGCTCATGATCGGCGCGCACAGCATGGTGTATTGGTGGATCTTGAGCATCGCGTCGATGACCGGCTTGGGCCCCGCCGCATAGCCGAGCCGCCACCCCGTCATGGCAAACGCCTTGGAAAACCCGTTAATGAGCAGCGTACGGTCCTCAAAGCCTTCGGCAAAGGAGACATGGTCCCGCCCATAGGTCAACTCGGCATAGATCTCGTCCGCGATGACGAACAGGTCGTGCTTGAGCGCGACGCTTTGGATCGCCACGATGTCCTCCGCCGACAGCACCGCACCCGTCGGGTTGTTGGGGTAGGGGATGACGAGAAGTTTCGTCTTGGGTGTGATCGCCCGTTCGATGTTTTCCGGCCGGATGACGAAGTCGTCCTGTTCCTCGGTCACGATCGGCACGCTCACGCCATGCGCAAAGCGCACGCCCGGTTCATAGGACACATAGGACGGCGCCGGGATGAGCACCTCGTCGCCCGGATTTAGGAGCGCGCGGAACGCGAGGTCCAACGCCTCGCTCGCGCCCACCGTGACGAGCATCTGTTCCGGTTTATAGTGCACACGGAAGCGCTCCGCCAGGTACTGCTCAATCAGCGCACGAAGTTCCGGCATGCCGCTGTTGGAGGTATAGTGTGTCTCGCCGCGTTCGATGGAATCGATCGCCGCTTGGCACACATTCCAAGGCGTCACGAAATCCGGTTCGCCCACGCTCATCGAGATGACATTTTTCATGTCGCTTGCGATGTCGAAAAATTTGCGAATTCCGGACGGCGGCACCTCGCTCACCGACTGGGCAATCAACTGTTCCGTATTCACGGCGTCACCACCAATCTGCCCGGCATGGCTTCCTTTTCAAAAATAACGCCGTTTTCCTTATATTTGCGCATGATAAACAGAGTCTCCGTGCTGCGCACGCCTTCCAGGACTGCCAGCTTTTCCCAGACGAATTTGGAAATTTCCTTCATCGTGCCCGCCTCTACGCGGATGGAAAAGTCATACCGGCCCGACATCAAGTACAGCGCCTTTACCTCGGAAAAGCGGTAAATCCGGCGCGCGATGTCCTCATAGCCAAAGTCCAGCTTGGGCTCGACCTTGATCTCGATCATCGCCTCGGCGGGAGCCTCCTCGCCCATGGCTTCGGAATTCAGGATCGCGCTGTACTTCATAATGATCCCCTGTTCCTTCAGTTCGGCGATGGCGGCGGCTACTTCGTCCTCCCCAATGCCTAGCATGGCCGCAATCGTCTGCTCGTTGGTCGTCGCATCGTCCCGGAGAATATCCAGTATCTCCCGCTTGCTGTTCATCAGCTTTCCTCCTATAAATAAATTTTGATTTGTATAGTATATACCATTCCCTTGGGAAACGCAAATAGGGGCGGCACAGAACCGGGTCCGCACCGCCCCTTTTTTCACGTCAATTTTGCGCCGTAAGCTGCGCAAAGAACGCCTCGTCCGCCGCCTTCAGCATACCCTCCAGCTCTGCGTCCGAAAACATCGTGTTGCGCCCGTCGGCGTAGCTGGCGTCCATGATCTGCCGCATTTTTTCCACGACCTCGCTGCGCTTGTCAACACATTGTTCCGGCGGAAGGTTGAAATGCGTGTTGATCCAATAGGCAATGCTCGCCGCCCCGGAATGTTCGCCCAGCATGACGCCGACCGGCCGGTTCAAAATCTTCTTGGTATCAAAGATGTTATAGATTTCCTCATCCTTCAAAATGCCGTCCGCATGGATCCCCGCGCGGGTGGAATTGAAGTCCTTGCCGACAAACGGCGTCTTGGGGTCGATGCGGTAACCGAGCTCCTTCTCAAAGTATTCCGCGATCTCAGTAATGACCTCCAGCCGCATGCCGCCGTCGTTGCCGATGAGCTGCGCATATTCCATGGCCATCGCCTCCAGCGGGCAGTTGCCCGTCCGCTCGCCGATGCCGAGCAGTGTGCAATTGACGCCGGACGCGCCATATAGCCAAGCCGTCGCCGCGTTGACGACCACCTTGTGGAAATCGTTGTGCCCGTGCCATTCCAATAGCTGCGATGGCACGCCCGCATAAAAGCGCAGGCCGTAGACGATCCCGGCCACGCTCCGCGGCAGCGCCGCGCCCGGATAGGGCACACCGTAGCCCATCGTGTCGCACATGCGGATCTTGATCGGCACGCCCGTCTCCTGCATGATGTTCATCAATTCCGTGACAAAGGGGACGACAAAGCCGTAGAAGTCCGCCCGGGTGATATCCTCCAGGTGGCAGCGCGGCCGGATGCCGTAGGAGATCGCATCCTTGACGATGCCCAGGTATTTGTCCATCGCCTGCTGCCGCGTAAGGCCCATCTTGTTAAAGATGTGGTAATCCGAGCAGGAGACCAGGATTCCCGTTTCCTGGATGCCAATGCGCTTGACCAGTTCGAAATCGTTCTTGCTCGCGCGGATCCAGGTCGTGATCTCCGGGAAGTCATAATCCATCTCCATGCACTTTTCGAGCGCCTTGCGATCCTTTTCGGTATACACGAAAAATTCACTCTGCCGGATGATGCCGTGCTTGCCGCCCAAGCGGTGCATGAGCTTATACAGGTGCAGAATCTGCTCCGGCGTAAAGGGCTCCATCGCCTGCTGGCCATCACGGAAGGTCGTGTCCGTAATCCAGATATGGTCGGGGAAGTGCATCGGCACCAGGCGGTGGTTAAACCGCGTTTTTGGCACCTGATCGTACGGGAAGCTGTCGCGGAAGAGCACCGGCTCTGCCACATCCTGCAAATTATAGTAGTAATCGTGCTCCTGCAGCAGGTTGGTCCTGCGATACTGTTTTTCTACATTCATGTCGTATCCTCAATTCAATTCTTCAAAAAATTCCTTCATCCGCGCAAGGCCGCGGCGGATGTTGTCTTCCGAGGTCGCATAGGAAAGGCGGACATACCCTTCCGCGCCGAATGCGATGCCTGGCACGGCTGCGACCAGCTTCTCCTTGAGCAGCAACTCGCAGAACTGCACGGAGTTTTCGATTTTCACACCGTGATAGGACTTGCCGATCGCGCTTTTAATATTGGGCAGCACATAGAACGCACCCTCCGGCATACGGCAATGCACGCCCCGGATATCGGACAGCAGCGTGTGGATGAGCTTTGCGCGCTCCGCGAACACGCCGACCATGTGCTCCATATCCGCCTTGGGACCAGTGAGTGCCGCCAACGCCGCGTACTGCGACACCGAGCTGGGGTTGGAGGAGCTGTGGCTCTGATAGCTCGTCATGACCTTGGCGAGCGCCGGGTCGGAAAGCGTATAGCCCATGCGCCACCCCGTCATGGCGAACGCCTTGCTCATGCCGTTGATAATGACTGTCCGCGCCTTGGCGTCCTCCGAAATCTGTGCAATCGAGATCATCTCGCCCGCATAGCAGAGCACATCGTAAATCTCGTCCGAAACGATGACGAGGTCGTGCTGCCTTGCCAGCTCGGCAATGGCCGCAAGCGTGTCACGCGAATAGACATTGCCGCAGGGGTTGGAGGGATTGTTGACGACGATTGCCCGCGTATGCGGCGTGACCGCCTGGGCAATCGCCTCCATGCGCGGCTGGAAGTCATCCTCCTCCCGCGCCTCGACGATAACCGGCTTGCCGGAAGCCATCTTGACAAGCTCCGGATAGGTCACCCAGTAGGGGGCGATGATGATCACCTCGTCGCCGGGGTCCAAAATCGCCTGAAAGGTGTTATACAGCGACTGCTTGGCGCCGTTGGACACGACGACTCCCGCCGCGCCATACTCTAGGCCGTACACTTCCTTGTACCGGTCGGAGATCGCCTGCCGAAGCTCCATGATGCCCGGCACGGGCGTATACTTCGTGCACCCGCGGTCGATCGCCGCCTTGGCGGCTTCTTTGATATACTGCGGCGTGTCGAAATCCGGTTCCCCCACGCCAAAGCTGATGACATCCTTGCCTTGTGCCTTCATTTCCTTGGCCAGCGTGTCAATCCCGAGTGTCAGGGATGGAGAAATGCCGGTTGCCTTTTTCGAAAATTTCATATATAGAACCCTCCAAGCGTTTATTATCGTCCGAATGTATTCCCTATCATAATACATCCCCTCTGCTTTTGCAAGCTCTTTTTGCAACTTTTCCATCAAAAATATGCAAAAAATTCGTTTGTCAGGCAACTCTATTTGTGCTTTTGCAGGCAATCCGCAAAACATCGCCGTCAAATTATGCATCCATCCATATATTTCCATTCCATAGCTGTAAAAAAAGATCCGGGGGATTCCCCTCCGAATCTTTCATTTGCGTTTTGTTTCTTATTCCTCTGCCGCGTCCTCTTCCGGTAATTCCAGCACGGAAGTGCAGTGCGGGCAACGAGTCGCGTCCTCCGCCACTTCGCAACGGCAATAGGGGCAGAGCCGCTTTTCCTTGGGTTCTTCCTTGGGCTCATCCTTTTTAGCGCGTTCCCGGATCCCCGCCACCAGCTTGGTCACCGAAAAGATCACGAGCGCTACGAGCAGGAAGTTCAAAATTGCCGCCAAAAACGCGCCGTATTTGAGCATTGCCGGCGTCTTGCCCGCATCAATCGCCGCCTGGATGGCCTCGTCACTGGCCAGCTTGATGGTCAGCGTCGAAAAGTCCAGCCCGCCGGTGAGCAGGCCTAAGAGCGGCATGAAGATGTCGTTCACGAGCGAATTGACCACGCTCGTGAACGCGCTGCCGACGATCACGCCCACCGCCATATCGAGGACATTGCCCCGCGCGATGAACTTTTTGAATTCCCCGAACAGGCCCTTCACCTTTTCGCCATCCGCCTGCAAACGGTTGTGAAACTTCTTTTTCATATCCGTTTATTCCTGCACAAGCACAGCACGGATGCGGCGGACACCCGCCGAAGAGCTCTGCTCCTTTTGGATCTTGAACTTGCCAAGCTCCCCGGTGCGCGCTGCATGCGGCCCGCCGCAGATCTCCTTGCTCCACCCTTCGATGTTGTACACCTTGACCACATCGCCGTATTTGGATCCGAATACACCCGTCGCGTTTTCGCGGCGCGCCTCTTCGATCGTCATCTCCTTACATTCTACAGGGACATCCGCCGCGATTGCCGCGTTGACGAAGTCCTCCACCGCCTGCTTTTCCTCCGCCGTAAGCGGGCGCGGGAAGTTGAAGTCAAAGCGCAGGCGCTCTGCCGTGATGTTGCTGCCCTTCTGCATGATGGTGTCGTCGCCCAACACCTTTTTGAGCCCGGCGAGCAGCAGGTGTGTCGCCGTGTGCAGGCGCGAGGTCGCCACGCTCGAATCCGCAAGGCCGCCCTTAAAACGCTGCTCCGCGCCGGCGTGCGATTTCTCCTGATGCTTGCGGAAGGCTTCCTCATAGCCCGCTTCATCCACGGTAAAGCCCTTTTCCGCCGCCAATTCCTTTGTAAATTCAATCGGGAATCCGAACGTATCGTACAGCCGGAAGGCGCTCTTGCCAGGGATTTCCTTGGTCTTTAAATAGGTCACAAGCTTGTCAAATTCCTTCATGCCCTGGTTAATCGTATGCGAGAAGCGCTCTTCTTCCTGCGCGATCTCAGTCAGGATCTTTTCGCGGTTGGCCTCCAGCTCCGGATAGATTTCGCCGTATTGGCGGATTACCTGTTCCGCAATCTTGGGGAGCCCACCCTGTGGGATACCAAGTTTCATGGCGAAGCGGATCGCGCGGCGCAGCAGGCGGCGCAGGACATAGCCCTGATCCACATTAGAGGGCGTCACGCCCTTTTCGTCACCGATGATAAAGGTCGCGCAGCGCACATGGTCCGCCACGATGCGGAACGCCTTCTTGGTCTCTTCGTCGTCGGTATAGTGCTTGCCGGAAAGCTCGCTGATTTTAGCAAGGATATCCGTGAACACATCGGTGTCGTATACGGATTCCTTGCCCTGCAGGATACAGATCGTCCGGTCGAGGCCCATGCCCGTGTCGACATTCTTATGCGCAAGCGGCTCGAATTCGCCCTTTTCGTTCTTATTATACTGCATAAAGACATCATTCCAGATCTCCAGGTACTTGCCGCAGGAGCAGGACGGGTCGCAGTGGTCGCTGCACGCCGGTTTGCCGGTATCGATAAACATTTCGGTGTCCGGGCCGCACGGACCGGTGATCCCCGCCGGGCCCCACCAGTTGTGTTCCTTGCCGAGGAAGAAGATGTGGCTCTCCTCCACGCCCATGTCGCGCCAATACTGATAGGATTCCGTGTCGCGCGGCGCGTTTTCGTCGCCCGCAAAGCAGGTGAAATAGAGCTTGTCCTTCGGAATCCCGAGCCACTTTTCATCCGTCAGGAATTCAAAACTCCATGCGATTGCTTCCTTTTTGAAATAGTCGCCGAGCGACCAGTTGCCGAGCATTTCAAAGAAAGTGCAGTGCGAAGAATCGCCCACCTCGTCAATGTCGCCCGTGCGCACGCATTTTTGCACATCCGTCAGGCGCGTCCCCGCCGGGTGCTTTTCCCCAAGCAGATACGGCACCAGCGGGTGCATGCCCGCCGTCGTAAAGAGCACCGTCGGGTCATTCTCCGGGATCAGAGACGCCGAAGGGATCACTGTATGTCCTTTGGATTTGAAAAAATCCAGATATAATTTTCGAAGCTGCCCACTCGTCAATTCTTTCACTGGTGTATTCTCCTATAAACTGTGTTATGATATGGCATACCCTGTACCGCGCCGCGATACAAAATAAATTATATTCTTCCGGCGCGCCTATTGTCAATTGCAAAGCTGTTTTTTATACTAGTAGCAGAAAGAATTCGCACAGGAAGGAGGGCTTCTGCATGGACGAATCCAAATCCAATGTACACGCCGGACATCGGCAGCGGCTGCGCCGCCGGTTTGCGGAAAATGGATTGGAGAACTTTGCCGACCATGAAGTGTTGGAACTCATCCTGTCCTATGCGATCGCCCGCAAGGACACGAACCCGCTCGCACACCGATTGCTCGACGCGTTCGGTTCGCTGGGCGCCGTGTTGCAGGCCGACCCGGAAGACCTTCGCAAAATTCCCGGCCTTGGCGAGGTGTCTGTCTCGCTCCTCTCGCTCTTTGCCCCGGTGGCGCGCCGTCTGCTCGCCGAGCAGAACGAGGAACCGCGCCTGCCCACGAGCGCCTCGGCGGCCAAGTACATCGCTTCGCTGCTGTTCGGCCGCAAGACGGAATGCCTCTACCTCATCTGCCTCGACGCGTCCTACCGCGTGCTGTACAAATGCATCGTCATGGAAGGCTCCATCGACTTCGTCCCCGTGTCCACGCGGGAGATCGTCTCCATCGCGTTGCGCCACAACGCCACGCGCCTCATCCTCGCACACAACCACCCGAGCGGCAGCCCACTGCCCAGTCGGCAGGATATCCTCGTCACGCAAAAGCTCGTGCATGCGCTGGCGCAGATCGACATCCAGCTGAGCGATCATATCATCATCGCCGGGCGCGAGTATTACAGCTTTGCGGACAAGCACTCGCATGTCAACCCCATGCTTTCGCGCGAGACGAACGGCGCGGCTGACAACTACCTTGGCGTCGTCTATCTGCCCGAGGAAGACCCTGCCGCACACACGGAATAAAAAAATTATACAAAAATCTTACAATTTCACCGCCCGCATGCTATAATAAGTCGAATTTTCAAGAGGAGCAACCCAAGCGGAAGATGAAATTGTTTTTCTTCGATTACGACGGGACGCTGTATCGTCCCCGCAGCAGCGGCATCACGCCCCGCGTGCAGGATGCGCTGCACGCCCTGCAAAAGGCAGGGCATAAAATCATCCTGTGTACCGGCCGTTGCTATGGCAACCTCCCGCAGGAGACGGTCGACCTGTGCTTTGACGGCTATGCGACGGCCTGCGGCGCGGCGACCATCTTGGATGGCAAGATGGCGTGGGACCGCCGGATGGATCACGCGCTGCTGCTCGAGATACTCCGGCTGTGCGAACGGCTGGAATTGGACGGCGCGGCCGAGGGCGAAAAGCGCGTCCTCTTCTATCGCCGGCCCACGCACGACCCGACCGTACCCGAGATCCATTCCTACCGGGAATACCTCGACCAATTTGGCGACATGCCGGTCAATAAATTGACGCTCTTCCGCGTCCCCATGCCCGAGGAACTCGCGCACTTCTTTTTGGATCACAACCTTTCCATCATTAACAACGGCGATGTGTATTATGAGATCATCCAAAAGGGCCTGCACAAGGGACGCGCAATCCAGGATGTCGCGGACTATTTCGGCATCCCGGTTTCGGACACTTACTGCTTTGGCGACAGCATGAACGATGCGGACATGCTCCGCGCCGCGGGGCACAGCCTGGTCGTCGCAAATGCGCCTGCGGACATCCAGGCGTTCGGCAGCGAGGTCATCCCCTCGGTCTATGATGACGGCGTCGCGCAGTGGATCGAGCGCTTTCTCGCCCAGGCACAATGAATTTCGAAAAGCACCCACGGGTGCTTTTTTATTTCCATATTTTTTCATAAAACATAGATTTTACCAGAGTATCCGCGCGATTTTCGGGAAAAGTATAGATAACGCAGCCAAACGACGGCGCGCCGCAGCGCTTTTTGCCTGCATTCTAGTTAACGGAGGTGTATACGATGGCAAAATCTTCTGGCAAATCCGGCAGAGTCGTGATCCCCGAGGCGAAGGAGTATCTCAACAACATGAAGTATGAGATCGCCAAGGAACAGGGCGTCGACCTGAAGGAAGGCTACAACGGTGACCTCACCGCCAAGCAGAATGGCACGGTCGGCGGATATATGGTCAAGAAAATGATCGAAGAGTACCAGAAATAACCCCACAACAAAAATTTGCAGGAAAGGAGAACCGAGGTATGAATTCCAGCAAGAACAGCAACAAGCTCACCGTCGATACGGCAGCGGCCAAGCAGAAAATGGACAACATGAAGTATGAAATCGCAAACGAGATCGGCGTCGACCTCAAGAAGGGCTACAACGGCGATCTGACTTCGAAGGAAGCCGGCTATGTCGGCGGCTATATGGTCAAGAAGATGATCGAAGAAGTCGAAAAGAACATGGCAAACAAGTAACCTTTGTTTGCGCGAAAAAGCGGAGGGAAAACCTCCGCTTTTTTCTTTGTACATCAGGCCGGCCTGGCATTTCTTCCAAAATATACATTGTCTTTCCCGCCCGTTTATGTTAAGATAAATTTGAGTTCTTTGGAATTCGAAGAGGAAGAATGAAAAATTTTAGGAGGGATTTTATGATTCGTTCAATCAATGATGTGACTCGGCTGAACAACGGCATTCTGATGCCTTGGTTCGGTCTGGGCGTTTGGAAAGCCGAAGGGCAGGAAGTCGTCGACGCCGTCAAGTGGGCCGTGCAGGCCGGATACCGGCACATCGACACCGCCGCCGTATACGGAAACGAAAAGGAAGTCGGCATCGGCCTCAAGGAATGCGGCGTGGACCGCAAGGACCTGTTCATCACTTCCAAGGTCGCCAACATGGGTTATAAGGCGGCGCTCGACTCGATGGATCAGACGCTTTTGGATTTGCAGACCGATTATGTCGACCTGTTCCTCATCCACTGGCCGCACCCGGAGATGGGCGACACCTACCTCGAGATGTGGACGGCGATGGAGCGCATTTATAAGGAAGGCAAGGCGCGCGCGATCGGCGTAGCCAACTTCTATGAAGAATACCTGCAGCGCATCATGAATGAGTGCACCGTGAAGCCGGCCGTCAACCAGTTTGAGTGCCACCCCTATTACCAGATGCCGGAGCTCCAGAAATTCTGCCGCGAAAACGACATTCAGTACGAGGCATATTCCCCGCTGGCCGGCGGCGCTGTCTTTGGCGACGAACGCTTTGCCCCCATCGCCGCAAAATACGGCAAGGACATCGCGCAGATCATCCTGCGCTGGGAATTGCAGAAGGGCATCGTTGTCATCCCCAAATCCGTCAAGCAGAAGCGTGTCCTGTCCAACATGGATGTGTTCGATTTCGAGCTTGAGGAAGAGGATATGCAGAAGATCGACGCGATGGATGTCAACACCAAAGTCACCTGTGCAAGACCGGATCAGCTTTGGGCAGACTTCCTCGCGGAAAAGAAAGCCCGCATGGACGCAGGCGCACGGTTCTAAGCGTTCACACACGAAAAAGCAGCCTTCGGGCTGCTTTTTTTGATTGGCGCAGATTTTGCTTTGTGGTACTATGAAATAGAAGGTTTGATCCCGAAAGGAGAAATGTATGAACTATACCATTTCCCAATACGGCGCCTCGCTTCGCGCAAGCACCCTCGGCGCAGAGCTTTGTTCCTATATCGACGCCACCGGGCAGGAGCGGATCTGGCCGGGACAGGCGGACATCTGGCCGGGGCATGCGCCTGTGCTCTTCCCCCTCGTCGGCGCGCCCAAGAACGGCGAAGTCCGCTTCGCGGGAAAGGCATATCCCGTCCGCAAGCATGGCTTTTTGGCGAGCCGGGAATTCACCCTGGTGGAGCAGGGCGCGAACTTTCTACATTTCGCGGCAGAGGCGGACGAGGAAACGCGCGCGGCCTATCCCTATGCCTTTGCGGTGCACATCCTGCACTTTCTGCGGCCGGACGGCTTTACGACCGAATTTCGCGTGCAAAACTGCGACATCCGCCCCATGCCCTACTGCATCGGCGGGCACCCGGGGTTCTGCTGCCCCATGGAGCCGGACGCGGTGTTCGAGGACTACCTGCTCCGCTTTGAAAAACCGGAGACCGGCGAGATCGTCGTCTGCCCGGACGGGGAATTGATCCACGGGCATGAATTCCTCCCCGCACTGGCCGGCGGGCAAGAACTTCCCCTCTCACACACCTATTTCGACGAAAAGGATGCGCTCATCTTCCCGGCGCTGGCTTCCCGGCAGGTCGACCTGATTCACCGCGAGAGCCGCCGCGGCATCCGTTTCCAATTTGCGGACTTCGATGTGCTGGGTGTGTGGACCAAGCCGGGCGTGCGCGCCGACTACCTCTGCCTGGAGCCCTGGGTCGGCCTCAACGCCTATGCGGATGAGACCGGCAATTTCGAGGATAAGCCCTTCGTACGCACGGTGCAGCCCGGGGAGACGCACACCCTGCGCTATTCCACCACTCTGCTTTCATGAGCGCCGCTCCTGAAGTCGCCTATGGCGCGTCGCCCGCCGAAAAGCGGCAGGCCGCAGACCGCCTCCGCGCGCTGCCCGCGTGGTTCGGGATTGATTCCGCCCGGGAAGCCTATACCGCCCGGTGTGTGGATCTACCCGTGCTGCTCGCCCGGCGAGACGGGAAGGTCGTGGGCTTCCTCGCCTTGGCGGAGACTTCCCCCGCCGCCTGCGAGGTCTATGTGATGGGCGCCCCGCCGGCAGATTTTTCCCCCGCAAGATTGCCCGCGGTATAGAGGCGACCTACCCTTTGCGCCCGCAAAAAAAGCCCGGCGCAAACCCATTTCTGCATCAAAAAACCGGAGCCGTATCCCTCGGCCCCGGTTTTGTATTTCCTGGAAAACTCAATCCTCGTGCAGCGCCGCATAGGTCTTACGCGCCACGCCCAATTCCTCGTTCGCCGGAATGACGAACACGCGGATACGGCTATCCTCGCCGCTCACCTCGCAGATCTGTCCCGGCTGCGCAGCCCCGGGCGGCGTCGCCCCAAGGTAGGCAAAATGCGCAAGAACCTTGTCCCGCACCAGGTCGCTGTGTTCGCCCGTCCCGCCCGTAAAGGCGATGGCGTCTAATCCGTTCATGAGCGCCGCGTACCCGCCGATATACCGCGCGATTTCCCGGCAATAGATCTCGATGGCCAACGCCGCGCGGGCGTGCCCCTCCGCCGCCGCCTTTTGCAGATCGCGCAGGTCGCCGCTCAGCCCCGAGATGCCCTTGAGGCCGCTTTCTTTTTCCAGCGCCGTCTTGAGCTGTTCCGGTGTATATCCGTTTTGCAGCATGTGGAACAGGATGAACGGATCAATGTCGCCGCAGCGGTTGCTTTGCGGCACGCCTGTTTGCAGGGAGAGCCCAAAGCTGGTCTCCCGGCTCCGCCCGTTGACGATCGCCGCGAGGGAGCTGCTCCCGCCCAGATGGCAGGAAACCGCCCGGTAGTGCGTCCCAAGCCGCTCGGTCAGCACATCCGCCACATAGGAATGCGATGCGCCGTGATAGCCATAGCGCCGCACGCCGTATTCCTCCTGCCAGGCATAGGGGACGGCATAGGTGTATGCCGCGGGCGACAGCGTTTCGTGAAACGACGTCTCAAATGCACCGACAAGCGGCACGCCCGGCAGCAGCGAGCGGAACACGCCGATGACCTCTAAATAGCAGCGGTTGTGCACCGGCGCAACCGAGAGGTAGTCCCGCATGCCCTGTAACACTGCCTCGTCGATGCGGTGCACCCCGGTGTGCCCGCGGGAAAGGACGGATTTGAACCCGACGGCTTCCACTGCGCGAAGCTCCTCCTCGCCCAGGCAGGCAAAGAACTTTTGCAGCCCCGCTGCATAGTTTTCGAGAATCACACCGCTCTCCCGGCATTCCCGTCGTGCGTCGCGATAGGAAAAATCCCCGCCCGCCGCATCGCCGATGCGGTCCATCCGGCATTCGGCCAACACCCGTTCCGCGGGCATGTCGTATAGTTTTAGTTTGAGCGATGTGCTCCCTGCGTTGCAGACCAGCAAATGCATCTTTGTCTCCTTTCTGTTCCCCGCCGAACTCAGCCGCCAGCATAGAGCGAGTGGATGTCCCCGAGCGGCCACAGCACGAATTGCGCCTTGCCGATAAACGCGTCCTTGGCGATCGGCCCGATGCTGCGGCTGTCCATGGAATCGTTGCGGTTATCACCCATGACATAGTAATACCCTTCTGGGACGATGACCTCCTCCGTGTCCCAGCGCATCGTATCCTCCAGGGTATAGGATTCCTCCTGCCGCTCGCCGTTGACATACAGCGCGCCGCCCTGCACCGCGATCCGGTCGCCGGCGACGCCCACCACGCGCTTGACGAACGCGCCCTTGCGGTTCGGATAGTGCACGATCACAATATCGCCACGCTGGATATTGCCCGTATGCAGGGAGATTTTCTCCACAAACAGCGTCTGCCCATCATAGAGCGTCGGTTTCATGGAATTCCCGTCAACCCGCACCAGCTCGAATACAAACATCCGAATGCAGATCGCGGCGATGAGCGCAGCTGCAAAGCAGGCGATCACGCTCATCGTTTCCTTCATCACACGGATTTTCTTTGCGTTGCCCTCATTCATGCTCGATCACCCGCTTCACCCGTTTTTTCAGTTCCTCATAGGGCAACATGACGATCCGCCCGCAGCCGGCGCACTGGATCTTATAATCCGCGCCCGCGCGGATCACCTTCCATTCCTTGCTCCCGCAAGGGTGCTGCTTTTTGGTTTCAACCCATGTCCCCACCGGATATGCCTGCATAGTCCCGCCCCCTTTTTTATTGATTATACACCAGATTCCCCTCCCTGCAAACAGGGCGGCGGTGGGTTGCTTTTCCATCACAAAAAGTTTATAATTTTTATGGATGCTCCCCGGGAGCAAAGTTTGTATGGATGAGGTAGAAGATTTGGATACAGACCCTTTGTGTAAAGCAAACGATTCTCTTTTGGCAAATTTGACAACGCAAAGCGGACTGTGACAAGACCGCCCGCTTTGAGAAAGCGGGTGTAGCTTGATCAAAATTCTTTCGACAACAACGGGAACCATGCGGGGACTTTCCAAGATTGAGCCGGGTGCGTGGATCCATCTGGGCGACCCTTCGGGGACGGAGATCGACGCGGTATCGGCCGAGCTCGGCATCGATGCGGAGCTTTTGCGGGCGCCGCTCGACGAAGAGGAATCCGCCCGCATCGACTATGAGGACGGTGTCAACACGATCATCGTGGACATCCCACACATCGTCCCCACAAACGATGGCTTTTCATATGAAACAATCCCGCTCGGCGTATTTTTGACGCCGGAAAACATCATCACCGTCTGCCTGGAAGAGACCGCCTTGGCAGAGGATTTCTGGAGCAACCGTGTCCGCGACTTTGACACGGCGAAAAAGACGCGCTTTTTATTGCAATTGCTCTACCGCAACGCGACCAAGTACCTGCGGTACCTGCGCATGATCGACAAGGCGTCCGATCGGCTGGAAAACAGGCTGCACAAATCCATGCGCAACCGGGAGCTCATCCAGATGCTGCGCCTCAGCAAATCACTCGTCTATTTTTCCACCTCCCTCAAGGCCAATGAGGTGATTCTGGAAAAAATCATGCGCAGCCATAATATACTAAAATACGAAGAAGATTCCGATCTTCTGGAAGATGTCATCATCGAGAACAAACAGGCCATCGAAATGGCTGGCATCTATATGGAGATCCTCTCCGGGACGATGGACGCGTTTGCCTCCCTCGTTTCCAACAACCTGAATATCGTCACGAAATTCCTCGCCTCAATGACTATCGTCATGGCGATTCCCTCCATCTTTTCCGGGTTTTGGGGCATGAATTTCGCCTCCATGCCGTTCCTCAACAATCCCTGGGGGTTCTACATCGTCCTCGGGATCTCGCTTGTAGCAACGGCGGTGGTGACCGCGATCTTCTGGAAGAAAAAAATGTTCTGAGCTCTCAGCGTTCGGAACGACCTTCGGGCCCCGCGGCCCAATTTGTAAAGGAGTACCCCTACCCCGATGGAAGAAAAATTTGTCATTCACGGCGGAAAACCCCTGCGCGGCGAAGTCTGCGTCGGCGGTGCCAAAAACGCAGCCGTTGCCATTCTCCCGGCGACGCTCCTGGCTTCCGATGTCTTTACCATTGAAAATGTCCCGCACATTGACGATGTCATCATTTTATTAAACATTCTAAACCGCCTCGGCGCGAAGATTCAATTCCGGGATCGCACGACCGTCGTGATTGACACGCGCCCTGTTTCGCACGGCGATGTCCGCATCAGCTTGGCGCGGCGGCTGCGCGCTTCCTACTATTTTGTGGGCGCGCTGCTCGGCCGCTTCAAGGACACCGGCGTATACCTCCCCGGCGGCTGCGACATTGGGAGCCGCCCGATCGACCTGCACATCAAGGGCCTGACCGCGCTCGGCGCGGAGGTCGACACCGACTATGGTGTGTTTCATGCCAAGGCTGACCGCCTGACCGGATGTGAGATCTATTTCGACCAGGTGTCCGTGGGCGCGACCATCAACATCATGCTCTCGGCTGTGCTCGCCGAAGGGAACACCACGCTCATCAATGCGGCCAAGGAACCGCATGTCGTCGATGTTGCCAACTTCCTAAACCAGATGGGCGCGCGCATCCGCGGCGTCGGGACGGACACCATCCGCATCCGTGGCGTCGAGCGGCTGCACGGATGCAATTACAGCATCATCCCTGATCAGATTGAGGCGGGCACGCTCATGATCGCCGCCGCAGCCACCAAGGGCGATGTGCTTGTCAAAAACATCGTCCCCATGCACATGGACGCGCTCACCGCCAAGATGCTTGAGATGGGCGCGGAGATTGAGGAATTGGACGACGCCATCCGCGTGCGCGCGCCGAAGCGCCTGTACGCCGCCAACATCAAAACCTATCCCTACCCCGGCTTCCCGACCGATTTGCAGCAGCCGGCAACCGTCCTTTTGAGTACGGCCGAGGGCACAAGCGTCATCGTGGAAAACATCTTCGAAGCACGGTTCAAACATATCGACGAGATCCGCCGGATGGGCGCACAGGTGACGATCGACGACCGCATCGCCGTCGTGCGCGGGGTAGAGCGCCTAACAGGCGCGCAGGTCAAGGCCAGTGACCTCCGGGCGGGTGCGGCGCTCATCATCGCCGGGCTCATGGCCGAGGGCACGACCGAGATCTATAACATCAAATATGTCGATCGTGGCTATGACCATATCGAGGATAAGCTCATCGCGCTCGGGGCAGAAATTTCCCGTGTCCCTGTGGAGGACGAACCGATCGAACTGGATTTGGATTTCCAATAATCTTTATTTTGAGGTATACATCATGCATTCCTACTATACACTGCAAGTGGCCGGGCTGGAGCGCGATCTGCTCGTCTGCCCGCTCAATGAATCCTTGAGTATCGCCGCCTTCATCCTGTTTGGCGATGTAGAGCTCACAACCTGCTGCGCGGCAGAGCTTCTAAAGATCGCCCCGGAACATGACATCCTCATCACGGCGGAGTCCAAGGGCATCCCCCTCGCGCACGAAATGGCGCGGCAGAGCGGCGTCAACGAATATGTCGTGGCGCGCAAGGGCCTTAAGGTCTATATGCCCAACCCCATCTCGGTTGAGGTACAGTCCATTACGACCAAGAATGTGCAGACGCTCTACCTCGGCGACCGCGAGACGAAGCTGCTGGCCGGCCGCCGTGTGCTCATCGTGGACGATGTCATCAGCACCGGCGAATCCCTAAAGGCGCTGGAAGCTCTCGTGGAAAAGGCGGGCGGACAGATCGTGGGCCGCATGGCTGTCCTGGCCGAAGGCGATGCCGCAAAGCGCACGGATATTCAATTCCTTGCCCCGCTGCCCATGTTGGACGGAGAGGGCAATCCGCTCGCATAAGGCGCGGACAAGCCGGTTTTCGCACAAAAAAGCACGGAACCAAACGAAGGTTCCGTGCTTTTTTTGTGTGTTTAGGAGGCGTACAGCCTGCCCACGAGCCAGTTGCACAGCCGCGCCGGCAGCAGCTTTGCGAGGCAGGTGAACACCCGGTATTTCCCGCCGATGGTATACAGCGGCCGCGGGTGCTTGCGCGCCACGGCCCGGCAGATGCATTTTGCCACATAGTCCGGGCTCATGCCGCCCTGTTCGTCCCGTTCCATGCCCTCGACGGAGCGTTCCAACACGCCGGCATAGGGGGAGCCCGGCTTGGCCGCCCCCTTTTCGCGCGCTGCAGTGAAGCCCGTCCGCACATCGCCCGGCATGACAGCCAGCACACGGATGCCGAAGGACCGCACCTCGTTGGCAAGCGCGAGGCTCAGGGAATTGACCGCCGCCTTGCTCGCCGAGTAGAACGCCTGAAAGGGGATGGGGATCGTCCCCGCCACTGAGCTCACCGCCGTGATGCAGCCGCCGCCCTGCGCACGCATATAGGGGATGACCGCCCGCGCGCAGTGAAAGAACCCGAAGAAGTTGACATCCATCTGCCGCTTGGCGTCCGCGGGGAGCGTGTCCTCCACCGGACCGGAGATGCCAAAGCCCGCGTTGCTCACCAACAGGTCGATCCGCCCCTCCGCCGCATAGACCTGCGCAACGAGCCTCTCTACCGCCTGCGCATCGCAGACATCCGCCGCCAGGCCATGCATCCAGGCTTCCTCCCGCGGATGCCGGGAGAGCCCATAGACGCGGTATCCCGCCGCCGCCAGGCGCTTGGCGGTGGCATAGCCGATTCCACCGGAAGCGCCCGTCACGATGGCAACCCTTTGCTCAGGCATTCTCCGCAAGCACCCTTTCCAGAATGTCCAGCGCCTCATCCAGCAGCGCCGTAGTGTGCGTCGCCATATAGCTGGTACGCAGCAGGCATTCATGTTCCGGTGTCGCCGGAGGCAGCACATTGTTGACATATACCCCTTCGTCGTACAACCGCTTGGCCGTGTGGAAGGTCTCCATCGGTTCATAGGTATAGATCGGGATGATGGGGGTCGCACAGGGCGTGGGCAGCGGCGTCTGGCTTTCCCGGATGGAAATGCCCCGCTTGGTTAGGCCATCGCGCATATAGGTCGACAGGTCGGCCAGCCGCGTGACAAGCTCCGGCGCCTCCTTCAGCACATGCAGCGCCTCGAGCGCACTTGCACAGTTTGCCGGCGGGATGGACGCGCTGAAGATGAACGGCCGGGAGGTATGGCGCACATAATCCGCCACCCGTTTACTTGTGGCCATATACCCACCGAGGCTGGCCAGCGACTTGCTGAAGGTGCCCATGATGATGTCCACCTCATCCGTCAATCCAAAATAATCCGCCGTCCCACGACCGCCGTTGCCCAACACGCCGAGACCATGCGCATCGTCCACCATGACTTTCGCACCGTACTGCTTTGCAAGCCGGACAATCTCCGGCAGGTTCGCGATATCGCCGCCCATGCTGAACACGCCGTCTGTCACGATGAGGATACCCGCCGTGTCCGGCACCTTTTGAAGCTGTCGTTCCAGATCCTGCATATCGTTGTGACGATACCGCAGCATCTTGCCATAGGACAGCCGGCACCCGTCATAGATGCTCGCATGGTTTTCCCGGTCGCAGATCACATAGTCGTTCCGCCCGACGACGGCGCTGATGATGCCGAGATTGGACTGGAATCCAGTCGAAAAGGTCACGGCCGCCTCCATCCCGACGAATTCCGCAAGCTCTTCCTCCAGCTGCACATGCATATCCAGCGTCCCGTTCAAAAACCGCGAACCCGAGCACCCCGTGCCGTATTTTTCCAGCGCCTTGATGCCCGCCTCGATCACGCGTTCGTTGGTCGTGAGACCCAGGTAGTTGTTGGAGCCGAGCATGATGCGCCGCTTGCCCTCCATGATGACCTCCGGCCCCTGCCGCGATTGCAATTCGTGGAAGTAGGGGTAGATGTTCGCTTCCCGCACCTGTTCCAAAAGCGGGATGTCCATTTTTGCAAAAAGATCCATTAATAATTCCTCCTGACAAAAAACGATAAAATAGAAAAAATACCTTTGCCGCTTTGCGACCCTTTCATTTTACCAGATTTCCTCCGCCCGCTCAATCGCGGAAACCCCGCCCGTGTAAAACTTTCAAGAATTTTCGGAACAAAAAAGGAAAGGCAGCCTGCCTTTCCTTTTGTTGCCGGCCTTGTTATGCCTCCACTTCGCGCCGCAGCGTCACCACCGTCACTTCGGACGGATAGGAGGTCGCCCAGTTCATGTCATAGGGTACCTCCGTCAAGGTGATCGTGTCCGCTTCCGCGTCATATTCCATCGAGATCATGGAATACGCGCCCTTGAGCGGCGTAAAGAGGAAGTCCTTGTATTCCTCGTTCTTGATCAGGATCATCGGGTCCAATTCCCCCATCGTATCCGTCACATGATAAAACCCGGTCACTTTCTGCTTGTTGACGGACTTCATGCCTATGCTGTTCTTGCGGTATCCCTCGCCCTCCAAAACGGAATAGCTCGCCTGCACGGAAATGTTCGCATTGGCGACCCAATCGCAGTCGGAATATTCGGATTCGCCGATCGAATATGGCGCGGCGATCGTGCAGGTAACCGTGCCGCTCAGCATCTGATCCTCATAGTATTCCGAATAGTCCGGGCTGCCGCTCACCGACGCCGTCCATGTCCCGCTCGCCCGGGAAAGCATCGTGATCGCCAATTGGTACTTCTCGCTCTGCGCAAAGCCGGGCTCCAGTTCCAAAAAGGCACTCTCCGCCACGGAAAAATCCCCTCGTTGGAAGCTCTCCACCGCGCGCACATAGGCGAGGTTCTGCCTCGCGTGCGCAAGGACGGCCGCCGCATTCTTATACTTCCCCGCCCGCTCCAGAAGCTCGATCGCCGCTTCCAGCGTGTCAGCGTCCATGGTATAGACCTCGTCCTCGACCGCCGCCTTTGCCGGGATGGTCTCGCCCTCCTCAGTCTCGACCTCGATAAGCCCCAACAGCTGCATCGCCTCAGTATACGGCTTGCGCCCGGCGCACCCACAAAGCGAGCACAGCAGCAGGAGCATCACGCACAGCGCGCAGATCTTCCGTTCAATTTTTCGCATCGGCTGCCTGCGCTTTCTGCGGCGCTGCCGCTGCCTTTTCCGATGCCTGCGGGACAATCACCTTCTTTTTCGGGGGAAGGGCGGTGAGCCCCGCGCCGTTCCCGCAGATCGTCAAAAGTCCCGTCGCCAGCAGCAGATACCCGATGCCCATGCGCACCAGCTCCGCCAGCCGCCGCACATTGTTGGCCGTGCCGGCTGCCGCCCGGTATACCTCCGTATAGAAATCCGCGCCGAACGCGATGCTACTGTCCCGCGTCGCCCCGACATTTTGCCCAAACATCGCAATCCCAAAAATCACGACAACCACGCCCACGAGCATCCCCGCGAGCCGCCACGCATTCTTCCGAAACCAAGTACCCATTTTTCTCTACTCCTCTCAAAAAGTTCCACGAAATTTGTCGCGTTATCTCTAGTTTAGTAAATATATTTACTAAAGTCAAGGAGCATCCGGCCGCCTCCATTAGAATGAAGGAAATTTGTCATGCAGGGGGCGTCTATGAAAACCTATTTTAACCGGCTTCGCGATCTTCGAGAGGACAACGACCTGACACAGACGCAGGTGGCCAGCCTGCTCGGCACCTCGCAGACCATGTATGCCCGCTATGAACGCGGCGCCAATGAATTGCCGCTTCGGCACCTGCGAGCCCTTTGCCTGTTTTACAACATCTCCGCCGACTTCCTCTTAGGCATCGTCCCCGACCCCGGCCGTCCCATTGGCAAATGTGCATCCAAAAAGGACTCCGCCCAGGGGTGAAGTCCTTTTCGTTCCTTATTGTTTTTCCCGGAGCATCTGCTCGCGCCAGGCATAAATCGCGGCGATGTCCGCCGGGGTCGTCCGGCAGCACCCGCCCAGGATGCGTGCGCCCGCCGCGTACCACTTCGGCGCCCAGTCCGCATAGCATGGCGCGGTCTCCCGCCCGTGCCAGACCCTTTCCGCCGGGTCGTATTGCTCGCCGCTGTTGCCATAGACGACGACGGGCTTGTCCGAGGCGCGGCGGATCTCCCGGATCAGCCCCTCGATGTATTCCGGCGCAGTGCAGTTGACGCCGATCGCCTCCACCCGATCCTGCCCGTCCAAAAATTCCGCGCAGGCGGCGATGGGCGTGCCCTCGGAAATATGCGCCGCGTCCCGGCAGCTGAAGCTCATCCAGCAGGGCAGGGTGCAATCCTCCAACGCCCGCAGGATCGCCTTCGCCTCGACAAGCGATGGGATGGTCTCGCAGGCAAACAGATCCGCCCCCGCCTCCTCCAAAAGGTGCAGGCGCTCCGCATGAAAGGCGGCAAGTTCCTCCTCCGAGATGCCGTAATCGCCGCGGTATTCCGACCCGTCGGCCAGATATGCACCATAGGGGCCGACGGACGCCGCTGCGATCGGCCGCGGCCGTCCGGCTGCCTTGCCCTCTGCCCGCCAATATGCCTCTCCTGCCTCCCGCAGCAGCCGTACCGAGTTGCGAATCCATTCCCGTGCCTGCGCCACGGAATAGCCGCGTGCCAAAAAGCCCGGCACGCTCGCCTGATAGCTCGCCGAAATGCCGATGTCCGCCCCCGCGCGGTAATAGTCCTCGTGGACCTGACGGATCTTTTCCGGTTCCTCCATCAACATCTTCGCCGACCAGAGGCTGTCCTGCAAATTGCACCCCCGGCGTTCCAATTCCGTCGCCAACGCGCCGTCCAGTATCAACACACCCTGCTCTGCCAACCGTTCCCGCAGCATGCCGTCCTCCTTTTGCACCATACATTCCGGGAAGCGCCGGCGGCGTTTCCCCGTTTTTCCATAAAAAAATGGAGCAAAGCATGCTTTGCTCCATTTGGTGGCAGCCGAACTAGGATTCGAACCTAGAAAATACGAGTCAGAGTCGTAGGTGTTACCGTTACACTATTCGGCTATCCGTGTCCCAAAAAAGGATCCCCAGGCGTGTCGTCTGCTCCATTTTGTAACCCGCCTCCCGGCAGGTGGGTAATCTGCTTAGACCTTTGTGCTTCCCATCCGCAATGGGCGTGCATTCCCAATCTATCAAGACACGAAAACCCTTTTACAAAGCGTGGGTCTAAAATCAGAGCATAACCAGCACCCCAGGTTTGGTGGGATTAATTGGGCTCGAACCAACGACCTCTACGATGTCAACGTAGCGCTCTAGCCTGCTGAGCTATAATCCCGTGTGCTATATTTATTATACTCATCTCCCACGAAATTGCAAGTTTTTTTACAAAAAACTTTGAAAAATCTTTCCCTCCGTCGCAGTCGCCCGGCTTGCCACATTTTTTGCCTTCATGCTATAATAAAGAAAAGAAAGGGGGTGCTTGGATGGAGACCAATCAGGGAAAGATCGCCGTGCGCAAGGTCGCGCTGCTCTATGCGCTTCGGCAGGCGGCATTTCCTTTGGACGAGGAAGCGCTGGCGGAGCTTTGCGCGTCACTGCACCTCATGGAATATTTCGACCTCAAAAGTAACCTGCACGACCTGTTACAGACCCAGTGGGTCGTCCCCCGGCAGCAGCGCAACGGCCTGTTCTATGCGCTGAGCCCCACGGGCGCCGACGCGCTCTCCCTGTTCGAGGATAACCTGCTGCGCAGTCTGCGCGCCGCGATCGACGGGTATCTCACGGAACATGCGCAGGAACTGCGCCTCCGCACCTGCACGCACGCGGAATCCATCCGCCTTAGCGAGCATCATTACCGCGTCACATTGCAGATTATGGAAGACGACCTCGCGATTTTCGAATTGACCTTCTTTGCCGATTCCGCGCAGGAGGCCGACAAGTACCTCGTCGCGTGGAAGACGCGCGCCCTTTCCGTCTATGCATCGGCGTTTGACGCGCTGCTCTCCAAGAAAAATCCGGGAATCTAAAAAAAAGAGGCAAATGCCTCTTTTTTTAATCCTCCCAATATACCTTTTCCATCACAACATCCTGATAGGGACGGTCGTTGTAGTCGGTCATGCTGTTTGCGATCTCATCGACCACATCCATGCCTTCCACCACGCGGCCGAACGCCGCGTATTGCCCGTCCAAATAGGGCGCATCCGCATGCATGATGAAGAATTGCGACCCAGCCGAATCCGGATCCATCGCCCGCGCCATCGAAACGACCCCGCGGACATGCTTTAGGGGATTATCCACGCCGTTCGCCGCGAATTCGCCCTTGATGCTATACCCCGGGCCGCCCATGCCTGTTCCTTCGGGGCAGCCGCCCTGGATCATAAAGTCCGCGATCACCCGGTGAAAGATTAGGCCGTTGTAAAAGCCCTTTTCCACGAGATCCCGGAAGTTTTTGGCCGTGATCGGCGCCGCCTGTTCGTCCAATTCGATCTTGATCTTTCCAAGATCCTTTACTTCGATAACAACCATCTTGTGTTCCTCTCTTTATTATAAAATATGCCAATCAGTAATTAAGGATCAGCATTTTTTCCCCTTCCTGTGCCTCCTGCCGGAAAATGCGGTGGCGGCTGGCCTCCTGTTCCAACCATCGGGCAAGGACTTTGTTTTGCGTCCCGCCGTAGGAAAGCGCCGTCGAAAGCGCATAGCGCACGCCATAGGCGTCCAGTTGATCCAAAAAGCGCATGAGCGCCCGCTCCTCCCGCTCTGTCCAGACGGATTGCCGGTTGTAATAGGCTGCCGCGCCGAGATAGGGCGGATCGAGGTAGAGAAAGTCCTCCCCCGGTGAGAGCGACGCAATGTCGATGCGCCGGAAATCCATCGCCAAGAAGGTGGCATCCACCTCCTGCAAACGGCGGAGAAACGCACGGAGCTTGCCCTGCATGCTGGCGTTCCAATCGCGCTTGCCCACAGGCAGGTTGAATTCACCCATCCGGTTAAAGCGCGGCATGTTGTTAAACCCATAGACGATGAGCACATACAGCATGGCGTAATAGTGCGTATCCCGCCGTTCTGCCGCGTTGAATGCCGTCCGGAGTCGGGCATAGGCTTCTTTGTTCACATTGGCCAGCCCTGCCTCCGCCGCCACGCCATAGAATTCATATCCCTTTTCCCACGACCGCGATAGGGCGAATTCTGAAATGACCCGTTCCACCTCGCCCAGAAAGCCGTCGCCCGCCGCCCGCATCACCGTGAACAGCGCCGTGACTGCCTCGTCCTGGTCGACGAACACGGTCTGCCGCGCCGGCACATTTACGCCGACGCTGCACCCGCCGGAAAACACATCCCACATGCGCCGGATGTCTGCTGGAAAATAGGGCAGCAGCGAAGAAAGCTCCCGGTACTTTCCGCCCGTGAAATTGATGGGTGAGTCCACCCATTCCCGGGGCGGCGTCCCGCATTGGCACACCAAAAGGCCGCCCTTTTTGTTGGTGCTCTCCCGCGGATTTTCTTCTTTCTTTTTAAATTCATAGGAAAGCAGGAGCTGCTGCTCTGCCGGGGTCTTGGGAGGGAGTGGAGGGAACACGATGTGCACCTCCCCACGCTTGCGCAGACAAGCAAGCATCTCCTCCGCCGACAATTTGAGCGACGACCGCGCGCCGCGGCCCTCCTGCTTTTCGGGCAGCGCCGCGAGGATGCATTTTGCCTTGCACCCTTCCACGAGCGCGGCGAACACCTGCGCCGCCCCCTTTTTGCAATACAGGCTCTTGCCCTGCGCCCGAGCGACCTTTTTTGTCTTGCCGCGGAGCTCCGGCTTGGCCCACTGCGCGATGTTTTCCGGCAGATGGTAAATATCCCCGTATTGCCGGGAATCCACCGGTGGATCGAGATAGGCCACATCGCTATAGGTATAGGCCACGAGCATGTTCGCGTCCGTTTGAAACACGCGGTTTTCCGGATCGTTTTCGTTGGAGACGGCCGGGAGGCGCATTTCCAACGGCGCCCACTTGACGGGTGGCGCCTTAAAGGTGTCATAGTGTGCATAGATGTTGGCCGCGCCATCCATCGCCTGCAAAAGCGAAGCGAGCAGGATGGCCCGTTCCCGTGCGTTCATTTCCCCCGCCGCGTATTTTTGTTCGATATCTTCGCGGACAAACCCGATCTTGCGCGCCGCCGCCGGGCCGAAATAGGTCCCGCCGAACTGCTCGGACACATAGTTTTCTCCAGCTGGGACCGCGCGGTTGTATTCTCCAATCCAGCGCGAGAGCTTGGGCATATCCGCCCATTCCGGCCCGTACCAGGCCAGCAGGAAGAGATAGGAGGAATACAAAAGGTCATTCACCAACAGCGTCTTGTCCGAAAACGCCTCGGCCGACCCGCCCGTCCCCGCAAAATAGTCCGCAAAGCTCTCAAACCCCGGGCAAAAGGCGTCCGCTGTTTCGCGGATAAAAGCACTGTACTTGGCCTTGCCGCCCAGGTATCGCTTTTCCTGCTGATCGAAAGCCAATGCGCCCTGTGTGCTCCGACGCGCCAGGGCGCAGACGATCTCCGTCGCCTCCTGCTCACTCCATAGATAGCGCCCGCCCTGCTTGCGCGGGGAAGCGACCTCACCGCTGTTCACCAGGCTATACAATGCTTTTTTGGAAATACCCAAACTTTTCAACAATGTGCTCGTTCCGATATAGCCCATGAATGCCTTCCTCTTCCCTGTGGCGACAAAACGCCATTCTTCCTTTTATTTTACCATCCCGGGCTGCTTCTTACAATGTGCACCCGCCACTTTCCGCACAAAAAAGAGGGGGAGCCCCCCTCTTCTTTGCGGCTTTATGCGGCGCGTTACAGCAGCGTCTCGTCATAGATCGCGCGCGACCCGCCCACGAACTTCGCCCGCACCCGGGCGCAGATCAGGTTCGCTTCGCCGATTTTGTTCACGCGCAGACGCACTGGCACAGCCACCTCTGCGAGGTGCATGCCGACCATCGTCCCGCCGATGTCCATACCCGCCCGAGCGCGCACCTTTTCCACCATGACCGGGGAGGTGAACCGCTCATAGGCCGTCGTTGCGAACGATCCGCCCGCCTTGGGCTGCGGGATGACATTGACCCGATCATACCCATATCGCTTGGCTGCTTCCTTTTCCAGCACCAGACTCCGATTCAAATGCTCGCAGCACTGCGCCGCTAGGTAAATCCCCCGCGATTGGAGCACCGGGTACAGCCCGTCAAAGATTGCCTCAGCCAGCTTTTTGTTGGAATAGGAGCCAATCTTGTGCCCGGCCGCCTCGCTCGTCGAGCAGCCAACGACCAAAATATCGCCCTCCTCTAGTCGCGCCGTGTCCACCAGCTCCTCCGCCGCCTGCCGCGCCTGCTGTGTGATCGCCACAAAGACGGTCTCGGCCTCTCCGTCCTCTGCGCGGCAATTTGCCAGCATGCGCACCAGGATGCGCGCAGAGGTGTCCGCCGCAAGCTGCTCAAAATTCTCCACAGACTCCTGCGACCCCTCGTCGGCGAGGTCGGAAATGCAGCGCAGGATCACAGCCGCAATGCCGTTTTCCTCCGCCACCTGCGCGATTGCGCCGCCCTCCATTTCCGCGGCATAAGCGCCATAGCGCTCGCGAAGTTGCCGCTTCACCTCGCGCTGATTGACGAATTGATCGCCCGTCGCAATGCACCCGACATGCACCTTATCCGCGGAGAGCTCTTGCTCTGCCGCGCGCCGCAGGTGCTCCGCCAGCTCCGCATCCGCCGCGAACAGGGTGGGTTTTCCCCTGTCCGGCCCCACGATATGCCCACGGACATAGCCCACGGGCGTCAAGTCGAAATCGTGCTGCACGGCTGCGCTACCGATCACGACATCGCCTACATGCAGCCCGGCGGCGATGCCGCCCGCGATGCCGGTGTTCACCAAATGATCCACACCAAACAGATCGATAAGCATCTGCGCGCACATGGCGGCGTTGACCTTGCCCATGCCGGACTTAGTCACGATGACCGGCTGCTCCTCGATATATCCGCGATAAAACACCTTATTGCCCCGGCGGATCTCCTGCTCCTGCTGCATCTGTGTGCGCAGCAGGGAAATCTCGCTATCCATTGCACCAATGATTCCCCACATATCAGTTTTCTCCTTCCTGAAATAGCTTTGTCGACAGATACCGTTCGCCTGAGTCTACGAATACCACGACGATGCGCTTGCCCGCGTTTTCCGGGCGCTTTGCCAGTTGCATCGCCGCATGCGCCGCCGCGCCGGAGGAGATCCCCACAAACACGCCCTCCGTCCGCGCCAGCTCGCGCGCCGCCACATAAGCATCCTCCTCCTCGACCGGCAGAACCTCGTCCAGCACCGTCCGGTCAAGCACCTTGGGCACAAACCCCGCGCCGATCCCCTGCAACGTATGCGGCCCGGCGGGCTTTCCCGAAAGGACGGCTGAATCCGCCGGTTCCACCGCAACCACCCGAATCCCGGGATTCTGTTCCTTCAAAAATTTGCCCGTGCCGGTGATTGTACCGCCTGTGCCCACACCGGCCACCAAAAAATCCACACGGTGCCCCGCGTCCTCCCAGATCTCCGGGCCGGTCGCGGCGAAATGCGCCGCCGGGTTAGCAGGATTCTCAAATTGTCCGGGGACAAAGCTGCCCGCGATCTGCCCGTGCAGCTCCTCCGCCTTTTTAATCGCGCCCGCCATGCCCTGCGAGCCCGGTGTCAGGACGATCTGCGCCCCATAGGCTTGCAGGAGCAGGATGCGTTCCCGGCTCATCGTGTCCGGCATAGTGAAGATGCAGGAATACCCCCGAGCCGCCGCGACAAACGCCAGTCCGATGCCCGTATTGCCGCTCGTCGGCTCGATGATCGTGGCGCCCGGCTTGAGCGCCCCCGTCCGCTCGGCCTCCTCCACCATACGCATGGCCACGCGGTCCTTGGCACTGCCCGCCGGGTTACGGTTTTCCAGCTTTGCCACGATCTCCGCGCGGGCGCCGTGCACCCGTTCCCATTTCCGAAGCCGCAAAAGCGGCGTATGTCCAATCAGCTCATAGGCATGTTCGTAAATATGTTCCATCGGCGTGTTGCCTCCTCTGTTTCCTCTATGGTAGTGAAAAGCCCCGCATTTGTCAATTCTCCGCCGCCGCTTCCGGCCGTTTTTCCACCTGAATGGCGATCTCGTTCACATACATGCCGTGTTCCTCACCAGTCAGCGTGTTAAAGAGGCTCTTTTCATAGGCGTCTCCGCAGATGCGGTAGCCCTTCGCCTCGATCCATGCGGCCATATTGGCATAGGTCGGGCTGAGCGTGCCGTAGGTCCCCCGGTGGTACAGCACCGCATAGACACCGGCCGGGCGCAAAAAGTAGAGTGGATCCTCCTGCGCCGCATCCGTGTCTGCCGCCACGGCATATCCGTAGATATGCTCAAAGTCCCCCGCCTGCAGGCGTTCCTGAGGTAGGATGCAGTACACCTCCCGTGAAAAGCCCTCGCCCTGCGCGCGCGACCGCCGGGAAAGCTGCAAAAACCCCATATATTCCCGTTTGCTCTGCTCCCGGCACTGCACCCGCAATAGCGCCTGTGCTGGCAGCCAGCACAGGCAGATGGACCCGCCCCCCTCCGCCATCGCCTGCGATAGCTGCCGGCGCTCCCGGGCGACCCGCTCCTGCATGCGCTGCAAGCGGGCGGCCTCTGCCTGCAGCCGCTCTTGCTGTTCGCCCAGCACCTGCAAATACGCCTCCGGCGTGCGAACTTGCAGGTAGTCGCGGATTTCCTGGATCGACATGCCCAGCTCACGGAAGGTCAGGATGAGCCGAAGCTCCGCCGCCTGCTGCAAAGAATAGTACCGGTAGCGATTGCTCATACGCCCCTTGGGGCAGAGCAGGCCGACCTTGTCGTAATACAACACCGTCTGCTTGGTTACGCCCACCAGCTCGGCCAGTTCTCCACTTGTCAAATGAAATACACGCTCCATACCGTCCCCCTTGACTCTATCCTTACTATATCCTTTATGATAGGTATTGCCGCTTTTGGAAACTTTGAAACGGAGAATGTCATGAAATCTCAATCGAATTCGCGCCGCAGCCTCTTCGGCATCATCCTGCGCCTTGCCTGGCCCACCATCGTGGAACAGGCACTGCAAACCATCGTCATCTACATCAACACCGCCATGATTGGTGAACTGGGCAAAAACGCGTCCGCCGCCGTCGGGCTCACGGCCACCGTGTGCTGGCTCATCAACAGCCCGGCCTTTGCCATCGGTATTGGAGCGACCGCGTGCATTTCGCGCGCCATCGGCGAAGAAAACGCCGCCGAGGTTCGCACCTATGCCGCGCAGGCCGTCAAGGCGTCCCTAGTGCTCGGCCTTATTATGACGGCGCTCACGCTTGGCATCAGCCCCTTCCTCCCCGCGTGGCTCGGGGCAGAACCGGTCATCCAACATGACGCGTCCGTGTATTTTGCGCTCATCTGCGCACCTTACCTGCTCAACGCTATGAACATCATCTTCGGCGCCGTGCTGCGCGGCGCGGGCGACACGCGCACCGCGATGCGGGTCAACCTGATCATCAATCTAGTGCACATCCTGTTCAACTTCCTGTTCATCTATGAAACGCGCACCGTAACCCTGTTTGGCCTTTCCTTTTCGATGTTCGGGCTGGGGTGGGGAATCGCCGGGGCGGGTATCTCCACCGCCATCTGCTATGTGCTCGGTGGACTGTGGATGATCTGTGCGTTGCGCAAGCATGAAATTTTTGCGTTCCAATGGAAAAATCTGCGCGAAAAGCACGCACCCGCCCTGCGTGCCATCTTGGGCATCGCCACGCCCATCGCCCTAAGCCGCCTTGCGACCTGCCTTGGGCAGGTGGTGTTCACGCGACTTGTGACCTCGCTTGGCACGACGGTATTCGCCGCGCATTCCATCGCGCTCACCGCCGAAGAGGCATTCTATATCCCCGGCTACGGCATGCAGTCGGCGGCCACCACGCTCACCGGCAACGCCATCGGCGCGCGGGACGCCAAGCGGCTGCACGAGACCTCCCGCATGCTCATCTGGCTGTCCTTCGGCTTTATGAGCATGACGGGTGGGTTGCTGTTCCTGCTCTCACGGCAGATGATGCAACTCTTCACGCCAGATGCCGATGTCATCGCGCTCGGCGCGTCCGCGTTGCGCATCGTCGCGCTGTCCGAGCCAGTGTTCGGCATTTCCATCATCCTGGAAGGCATCTTCAACGGCGCGGGCGACACGCGCCTCCCCTTCCTGTACAGCCTCATCGGCATGTGGGGAATCCGCATCCTCGGGACCTTCCTGTGCGTGCATGTATTCCACCTGGGGCTGAACGCCGTGTGGCTGTGCATGGTTGGCGACAATGTCTGCCGCGGCATCCTGCTCGCCCTGCGATTCCGAAAAAGGGGGCTTTCACACACCATCCCTGCATAAAAAGGCAGCCAAATGGCTGCCTTTTTTCAAGCTCTATTTTTTTGAGGGCGGATCGACATCTCCACCCATGCCGGGAGGAACCCGCACGTGACCGCATTTCGGGCTGAGGGCACATTGGCCCAGGTGGTGCAATAGAACGGCACCTTGCCACGGCGCAGAATCTCCTGTGCCAAGTGGCTGGTCAGCGCCGCGGCGACTCCCCGCCGTCGATAGGCGGGGAGCACATCCACGCCAATCTGCCACATCTGCGGTGCGTCAGCCGAACATCCGACCAGCCCTACCAGCCTGTCGCCGTCATAGGCACCCACGCCCAGCACATCCAGTGCCCGCCGCTCCGCGCAGAGCGCATTACTCCACGCCGGGCGGTACAGCTCCGCAAAATCCGCCGGATATAGCACCCGCAATTCGTATGCGCACGGTTGCAAGGACAGGCGCTCCAGCCTGGGCAGGTAGTATTCCGATAGAAACGCCACCTCCTGCCCGGCCGCCGCCAGACACTCATTTAGGCGGTACAGATCCGGCGTGCCTAAGGCGCAATACCATTCCCTGCCCCGCAGATATTCCGCTACCGCCATGCACAGCTTCTCATGGACGGCGGCGACAATGCCACTCCCATAGGACAGCAGGATCCCGCTCGTTGATTCCTTATAATATTTCTTGGCCTCCGGCCCCAATCGCCAGGGGAAGACCCGGTTTTCCTCCGCAAGGAAGTCCGCCGCGCTGCACCCGAGGTCACGCGCGGACTGTTCCATCGCGATCCGCAAAATTTCCTGATTCGTCATGGTTTCCTCTCGTCAGACGGAATATTCCGGCGCGGCGGTCGCGCGAGTGCCTCCGTCCATTCCTGCACCGAATGCGCGCCCACAAGGCGTTTGCCCCCACTCCTCTAAAAACCGATCCATCTTTCCCATTGTTTCCTCCCTGCAATCCTTTTTTCTTTCCAATCCATCCATTGCCCAAAGCCGCGGCAGGATGCTATAATCTTACTATAAGCATAGCACAGTTTGCCGGTTTTTAAAACAGGCGGCGTACATTTCGGAGGTATTTATGGACGCATTGCAGCGATTCTTACGGTATGTCTCTTTTGAAACCACTTCGTCGGAGGAATCCTCCACCGTGCCCAGCACGCCGGGGCAGAAGGCCCTGGGCGCCGCGCTCGTGGAGGAAATGCGGGCCATGGGCATTGCCGACGCGCATATGGATTCCTTTGGCTATGTATACGGGAGCATCCCCGCGACAGACCCCGCCGCGCCGCGCATCGGGCTCATCGCGCATATGGACACCTCGCCGGACATCACCGCCAAGCATGTCCGCCCCCGCATCGTTTCCAACTATGACGGCGGCGACATCGTGCTCAACGCGGAACAGGACATCCGCCTTTCCCCGGCGGAATTCCCCTCGCTGTCCGCCTGCGTGGGGCAAGACCTGGTCGTGACCGACGGCACCACCCTGCTCGGAGCGGACGACAAAGCCGGCGTAGCCGCGATCCTCACCGCAGCGGAACGCATCCTCGCAAGCGACAAGCCGCACGGCGCGGTCAAGATCGCCTTCACACCGGATGAGGAGATTGGCCGCGGCGCGGACCACTTCGATATCCCCGGCTTTGACGCTGACTACGCCTATACCGTGGACGGCGGCGCGCTCGGCGGGCTGGAATATGAAAACTTCAACGCCGCGCAGGCGGATGTCACCGTATACGGCAAGAACATCCACCCCGGTTCGGCCAAGGGCAAGATGAAAAACGCCATTCTCATCGGCATGGAATTCAACGCTATGCTGCCCGTATTCGAGATCCCGGCGTTCACCGAAGGCTACGAGGGCTTTGCGCATCTGATGCAGTTCGACGGCAGTGTGGAACTCACGCGCCTGCACTACATCCTGCGCGATCACGACGCGGACAAGCTCGAGACGCGCAAGGCGCGGTTCCTCGCCAACATGGCGTTCCTGAACGAAAAATACGGTGCGGGCACGGTCAAGGTATCCATCGTGGACAATTACCGCAACATGAAGGAAATGCTCCTCCCGCACATGCATGTCGTGGAGGAGGCCAAGCAGGCGATGATCCAAGCGGGCGTGACCCCGCATGTCGAACCGATCCGCGGCGGCACGGACGGTGCGCGCCTGTCCTATGAAGGATTACCCTGCCCCAACCTGTTCACCGGCGGCGAAAACTTCCACGGACGGTACGAATACCTGTCCGTCTATGCGCTCAACAAATGCGTCGAGGTACTCTGCAACCTGATCGGCAACGCAGCTATGCAATAATAACCGAAAAGGAAACCTTTATTATATGTCTGAACCAAAAAATTCCTACGGCCGCCTGTGCACGGAGATGTACGAGATCCTGCACGCGCAGGCGCCGCAGGAGGAACTCGATTTCTATCTCTCCTATGCCCGTCCGGGCGACGCCATTTTGGAAGCACTCTGCGGGAGCGGCCGGTTCTTCCTTCCCTTTTTCGAACGGGGGTTCGACATCCAAGGAATGGACGCCTCGCCGGACATGCTCGCAAAGCTCCGGAAAAAATGCCCAAACGCCCCCGCCGTGTGCGCGGACATCGCCGCCTATACGCCGGATCGGGCCTACGATTACATCTTCATCTCCTCCGGCTCGGTTTCGCTCTTCACGGACCTCGCCCTCTGTCGGCGCATTTTGGCGCAGCTGAAAAGCTGGCTCGCGCCCGGCGGAAAGCTCGTGTTCGCCGTCGAAACCGTGGCCGACCGATGCCCGGACGACACCGATTACCGGGAAGCCGTCGCCGTTCCCATGCAGGGTGGCCATCGGATCGTGCTCCGCACCAAGAATCATTACGACCCCGCGACGCAGACGCAATACTCCCCCGGGTTCTATGAGCTCTATGCAGGGGATGACTTGCTGGAACGGGAATTCATGGATTTCCAAACGCACCTCTACCGTTTCGGCGAGATGGAGGCGATCCTTGCCGGGCTGGACTTTGCCGCCGTGTGCACCTATGCCTCGTTCGACAAGCATCCTGCTGTGGACGATTCCAGCGAAATGTTCCTGTTCGAATGCAGCCTCTAAGGCGCTTCCCCATCAAAAAAAGACATCCCGCAGGATGTCTTTTTTATGTCTTTCTTTCGTTGCGCTTCGGCGGCTCGGTCACGAGCGGCGTCGGTCGGAGAATGCGGCAATGCGCCGGATTGACATCCTCTCCATGATAGAACCAGGCGAGCGCCTGCGGGAGCATGTATTTTAAGAAGGTCAGGCTATGCCCCATCTCGTTGATCATCAAGCGGAAGTCATAACCGCGGTAGTTGAGCGCGCTCGCTACATCGCTGTCGGCCAGAATCCAGTCGCCGAAGATGATGTCGGCATCGTATTTGCCGACGCACATGCAGGTGCGCAGCGCCTTTTTCTCATCCGTCGTCCGGATGATCGACGGCCAAATGTTGCCGCCGCGGATGTTGCCAAAACTGGGGCTACCCGCGATGACATTGCCAAACAGGTGGTTGTCGTACCACGCCACTGCAAACGAGGCGATGCCGCTCGAGCTCAACCCGACGACGCTGTGCCCTGCGGGGTCCGCGGTAATCTGGTATCCCGCGAGCGCCTTCGGCAGAAATTCCTCTGCCAAAAAGCGGGAAAACCAATCGCTCACCGTGTCGTATTCCATGCTGCGGTTGGTAATGCCCTTGCCCGTGCCATAGACCGGCTCGCCCGGACCGGGGTATCCCGGCGTCAAAAACACCGCGACCGTGAGCGGGATCTTGCCGTCCGCGATCAAATTGTCCAATAGGTCGGTCACATTGTCCCGATCTGCGGGCAGGGAAAGCTCTCCGTCCGCCGGAACCGCGTCCAACAAATCGCTCATGGTGACGCGCTTGCCGTCCTTCGGGCGGATGGGCTCCGTACAGGCCTCGCGCATGTACATCTGCCCATCCAAAAACAGGATGAGGTCGGCTGGCGTCGAACCGTCGTACTGCGCCGGGGTATACACCCAATATTTGTGCTTGACACCCGGATAAAACAGGCAGTCCTCCATCGTGTGCCCGACGATGCGCCCGTGCGGGACATCCTCTCTGCGGCGATAGTCCGCGGGCAGCGGGTACAGGTCCTTGTTCCACTCTGCCCGGCCCATAGCCATCTCGTCCCGTTCATGCCACCCCGTAATCGGATAGTCCAACATGCAGTGGAACGCCTCATAGCTGCTCTTGGGGAGCGTTACCGTGACATATTCCTCTTCCGGTTTGTCCGTCCGAGCACAAAGCTGCCAGACCTCGTCTTTCTTTTCTCCCATCCTCTTCTTAACCCTTTCTTTTCTTATAAAAAAAGAGCAGAACACCATGTTCTGCCCTTTTCCTTGTCAGAATACGATCTCGCCCTGGCAGCCGCTTCTACCGATCAGCGCCGCATTTGCCTCGTCGGTGTCCACATGCATCGCCAATGCATAGGACGGGCTGACGCGGACGACCACATCGTCAAAGATGAGCGGACGCGCCGTGTCCACGCGAACCTTGACAATCTGCTTATCCTGCACGCCCAGGCGTTCCGCATCGGCCGGAGTCATGTGGATGTGCCGCTTCGCGACAATCAGTCCCTTATCCAGCTTGAGCTCGCCCGCCGGCCCCTTGAGGGTGATGGGCGCGCTGCCTTCGAGGTCGCCGCTTTCCCGCACCGGGCCGATCGCGCCCAGCGTGAAGCAGTCGGTCATGGAAACCTCGACCTGGCTTTCCTTGCGCTCCGGCCCCAGGATGACAACATTGGAGATCGTGCGCTTCGGACCTACGATGTCGACCCGTTCTTCACATACGAACTGTCCCGGCTGCGAAAGATCCCGGACATATGTCAATTTCTTGCCTTCGCCAAACAGCACAGCGACATCTTCCTTGGAAAGATGCACATGGCGTGCGGAGACTTCTACCAAAAATGATTTCTCGGACATATCATTTTCCTCCTTTGTTTCTACCCTTATTCTACTATACGCGTTCCCGATTATCAATACGAACTTTCGCCCGCACGGCCTGCCGCCGCGCGTTCATAGACAAGGAAGCGGTACTCTACGCCGTTTTCGGAAAAAAGCTCGCTCTCTTTGCGGCATTCCCACCCACCGAGCTTATCCAGGTCTGGAAAATAGGTATCCGCTGCAAAGGTCTTGTAAATCCGGGTCAGATAGATCTTTTGCGCATAGGGGAGCAGCAGGCGGTATATCTCTCCGCCGCCGATGCAAAAGACCTCGCCCTCCGCCTTGTCCACAAGGCGTGCCTGCAATTCCTCCACCGTATGCACGACCGCTGCACCCTCCGCCGCATAGTCTGCGCGGGAAAGCACGATGTTTTCGCGGTTTTTGAGCGCACCGCCGGGCAGACTCTCAAAAGTCTTGCGCCCCATCACGACCGTCTTGCCGCGCGTCGTCCGCCGGAAAAATTTCATGTCGCCCGGCAGATGCACCAACAACCCGCCCTGGTTACCGATCGCCCACTGTTCGTCCGCCGCCAAAATAAAGTTCATCCGCGCCTCCTTCAGATCGCCACCGGGATCTTGCCAATCCCCTTGAGGCTCTCATACCCTTCCAGGTAGACATTATCCGTCGTGAAGGCATAGAAATCCGTCACACCGTCCGCGATCACAAGCCTTGGCGCGGGCAGACAGTCCGCCTCACGTTCCAGCAGCTTTTCCACGATTGGGACATGCCGATCATAGATATGCGCGTCGGCCACGACATGCACGAGCTCACCCGCCTCCAGCCCGCTCGCCCGTGCGAACATATGCACCAGCGCCGCATATTGGCACACATTCCACCCGTTCGCCGTCAACATGTCCTGCGAGCGCTGGTTCAAGATGCAGTTGAGCGTGCGCCCCGTGACATTGAAGGTCAAGCTGTATGCGCAGGGGTAGAGCTGCATCTCGCTCAGATCCGCGTGATTATACAGGTTGGTCAGGATACGCCGGCTCTGCGGATTGTGCTTCAGGTCGTATAGCACGCGGTCGACCTGGTCGAACATGCCCTCGGGATAGCGGTGCTTGACGCCCAATTGATACCCATAGGCCTTGCCGATCGTCCCGTTTTCGTCCGCCCACTGGTCCCAGATGTGGCTGTGCAGATCGGCAATACGGTTGGATTTCTTCTGCCAAATCCAGAAAATCTCGTCCAGCGCCGCCTTGAAATTGATCTTGCGCACAGTCAGGATAGGGAATTCCTCACGCAGGTCGTAGCGATTGACGAGCCCGAAGCGCTTCACCGTGTGCGCCGGCGTGCCGTCTGCCCAATGCGGCCGTACAGGCAAGTCCGTGTCCCAGGTTCCGTTCTGCAAAATATCTCGGCAGTTCTGTAAAAATATCGTATCCGCGCGGCTCATAGACGCCTCCTGTTGTTTCAAAATTTGATAAAACGCGCCTTATTATTATAGCGCCGTTATTCTTTCGTAACAAGGTTTTTATATCTGCAAGGCGATTGCACCTTTTTTGCTCTCTTTTTGAAAACCCGGCTTTTTGTTTTGTCAACCCTTTCCCGTTTCTATTTCTCTATCCTATCGCTTTGCCTCTGGCCCCATTTTGCCCCGGAAAGCGCCTGCTGCTTGCAATTCCTCCATCCGAAAAACGCATCACAAGAAGCCGCATCTGGCCTCGCCAGAACCGTCAAAGAGCCGCGGACCTCACCTCCGCTTCCTCCATATACCCACCCCTGCATAAACAACGCCTCTCCCTTCCATTACTTCCCATTCCACATCCCCGCCGTTTTGTGGTATGATAGATAAAAGTTTGATTTTGAGGTTTTTTGTATGGCTGCACAACGCCCCCTGCGCCCCGCGCGCCCACAAACAAGTCACCGCCCCCCGTCCCCTCCGCCTTATGCGCGGCGGCATCCGGGCTCTCCGCTCATCGACCGCGGCGGCCATCGTCGGCGTCGCCGTCTGCACAGTCGGCGGCTCTTTGGCGCGCTAACAGTACTGCTGGTCGTGCTGAGCGGGTATCTGCTCTGCCGGTTCGTCTTTTTCAAAAAGGCGCTCCCCGTCACCGCGCCAGATGTATCGCAGCGCACAGACTCCTCCAGTGCGCTGCATTCCGGCCCGGTAAGCGATCCGATCAATCCCGCCCCATCGGGCACGGACGAGGCATATGACCGCGCCTATGCGATTGCCAAGACAGTACTGCTCGTCAATTTCGACCACCCGAACTATGCGGAACCGACCGACCTGGTCTCGGTCACGGGTATGCTCCCTGCCTGTGTCACAGTGAATTCCGGCGCGACAAAAGTCACGCAGGAGACCGCCCAGGCGCTCAGTGAGCTGTTCCGGGCGGCAGAGGCCGATGGGATCACAACCTTCATCCTGAACAGTGCCTACCGCGACCGCGCCACGCAACAGAGCTTTTGGGACAACCGCCTAAAAAAGGATCCGACCTATGGCGACGATGTCTATGCCAACCCGGTCAAGACCGTCCCCGCGACGGCCAGCGAACACTGCACGGGACTTGCTGTCGACATCCTCTGCGACAGCGTCCCGCATGGCACCAGCGATTACAAAGACACACGCGAGGCTAAATGGCTCGCCGAGCACGCCTATCAATACGGTTTCATCCTCCGGTACCCGGACGACAAGCAATCCGTGACCGGCGTTATGTTCGAGCCATGGCACTACCGCTATGTCGGCAAAGAGGCCGCCGCGGCCATCTTTGAAAGCGGCCTCTGCCTCGAGGAATACCTGGCGCTCTACGACCTCGCCTGACGCATTTTTCGGAGGAAGCTATGCCAAACGATAACGATATTTCCCGCTGTGCCTGGGCGAACGACGCCCTGCTCATCCAATATCACGACACGGTCTATGGCCGCCCACACAAAAGCGACACCGCACTGTTTGCCAAGTTCTGCCTCGAGGGCTTTCAGGCCGGCCTTTCCTGGCGCACAGTGCTGGCTAAGCAACCCGCGTTTGAACGCGCGTTTTGCGGCTTTGACCCGTGGCGCTGTGCGGAGCTTTCCGACGCGTACCTGGATTTTCTGATGCAGGACGCCGGCATCATCCGCAACCGCCGCAAGATTTATGCCGTCCGGCAGAATGCGCAGGCACTTTTGTGGCATTACCCAGCGCCGGGCGACTTCCGGCGGCTCGTTTATAGCGGCATCTTGCCAGAGACGCTCAGCCGGCAGCTCAAACAGCAGAGCTTTTGCTTCTGCGGCCCGACCATCTGCGAATCCTTCCTCATGAGCGTCGGCGCAATCGAGGCGCACGAGCCCGGCTGCGCCCTCTTCGGAACACATGCCGCGCCCCTACCGTGATTTCACAGCAAATCGCAAAAATCGGGGCTTGCCGCATCGGCCTCGGTCGGGTATACTGAAAGAAGATTGTAAAATAAAGGAAGACCCCGATGACAAATTTGAATTTTGATGTGGTCGTCAAGATCGGATCGATGGCCATGATCCGCGAAGACACCAATGAGATCGACTATAACCGCATTTCCAGCCTTGCCCGCGCCCTGCGCCCGGGGTATATCCTCGTCAGCTCCGGTGCGACCGAGATCGGGCGCATCGACTACTTGCACCGCAACGGCAGCGAGCTGCGCGGCGACCTGGAGGAGATCAAAACCGACTATTCCGCCCAGGGGCAGGCGCTGTTGATGTCGCTCTACCGACAATTTGCCGACCCGCGCTATTCCCTCCGACAGGTACTGGTCGAGCACATGCATTTTAACGACCGGGAGAAGGCGGATCACCTCCGAAAATTTTTTTACCGCGCCGCCAACCAGAACGCGATCCCGATTGTCAACTACAATGATCCCCTAAGCAACGAGGAAACGCGGCGCATGGAGATCGCCGCCCTGCGCGAGGAGCGTACCGGTATCGTCGAATGTGTGGACAATGACGAAACGGCTGCCGTCGTCGCCTCGCTCGTCGGCGCAAGGCGGCTCGTCATCCTGACCTCGACCAACGGGATCTACCGCGATGTGCACGACCCCTCGACGCTGATCCCGGAGATCTCCGGCGGGAGCGTGCAGGAAATGGAGGCAAAGATCGATGAAGCCATGTCTTTTTGCCAGGGGGCTTCCCGCGTCGGCGCCAATGGAGCCAAAGCCAAACTGCTCTACGCCAAGCAGGCCATCGAGAACGGCACGGAGGTCCGCATCGCCAACGCGAAATATCCGCTCGACGCCATCCTGAGCGGAGATGCGCCTAGCACACGCCTGTTCCTGCGGAAATAACAAAAAAGAGAGCCGCTTTGGCTCTCTTTTTTGTTGCGTTGCACAGTTTCGTTTTTTTAGAAATTATTGCGGTCCACAAAGTCCGAAGAGCGGTTAATCCGCTTGGGGGTAGCGGGCTTTCCGCGCTTGCGCTGCGGGAATTCCTCGATCTCCGGCTTTTCCTCCATGGGCTCAATTTCCATATCGCGCGGTAATGCGCGCTCTACCGGCTCCTCCGCGGGCGCTTCCTCCGGGAATTCCGGCTCTTCCGGCAATTCCTCCGGCGCCTGTACCGGCGCTTCAACCGGCTCTGCCGCCTGTTGCGGCGTCCGCACGACCGCCCGGCGCACCACCGGCCGTTCCTGTGCTTCCTTTTCCGCCGCCTGCGCCTTCTTTTCTTTACCGATCAGCACAAGCAGCGTCACGCCGCCGCCAATCAAAAGCAGGACGATGATGATGACAATCCACAGCAGCGCGCCAAGACCGTTGGACTTCTTCGGATTGACCTCCACCTCGATGGCGTTGGCCGACACCATGACGGTATAGCCGTCCGGGTCTACACCCGTCATCTTAAAGTAATAGGTCTTGTGGCCGTCCAGCTCTGCCTTGAGCTCATAGGTATAGCTGGTCTCTCCGGGGTAGAGCGCGGCAATCGTCCCGAGCCCCAAATCGCCGATCGAATCCTCCGTTAGCGCCACATCGGTAAAGGTCGCGTCCGTCTCGTTCTTGAGCGTCAGCGTGAACTTGATGAGGTTTTCCTTCTTATACGCGCTGGTATCCGCCGTCACGATGAGCGAGAGCTTGCCAGTATAGTCCTGCGCGGGCTTTTCTTGTACGACGATGTTGATCGGGTTGGAAGTATAGGTATATTCCTTGCCCGCCGCATCCTCCGCCTTGAGCTTGAAAGAGAGGATGCCACTCTCCTCCAGTGTGATGGGAAACTTGGCCTCCAGCGTGCCGCCAGCCGGCAGCTTGGTGCTGGAAAGTGCAATCGTCTCGCCATTCGAGGCCGTAAGCGCCAGGTTCTGCATGTCGACATTGCCGCTGTTCGTCATGGCAATGGTGAAATTGATCTCCTCATCCGCAGCCGGATAGGCGTTGGACACCGATGCCACCACGCTCAGGAGCACTTCGTCCACATTGATCGTAATCGCGTCCATGTTTTTGGTGTACTTTTTGCCGTCGGCCGTATAGGTGAGCACCGGCTCAATGAGCGTCGTCTCAGTGATCGTCGCCGAATAGGTGACTACCTTGCTGTTACCCGCCTCCACCGAAAAGGCACTGCAGATGCTCTTGCCCTTGTTGAGCTCGCTGGCTGTGATCGTCGCGTTTTCGATCTTGACATTGCCCTTGTTTTCGATGGCGAAGGTCAGCTTGACCTTGCCGCCGCTTTCGACCTCGGTTTTGTCTGCCTTCACCGCCGTAGAAACATTGACCGAAGCGGCCTTCTTCGCGACCTTAAAGGAGCTCTTCTTGCTGCGCTGTTCCCCGTTAAACGTGTATTGCAGCTCGACTTCGATGTCCTTATCCAATCGATCCGACGACACATTGTACGAGTTCTTGTAGCTTTCCGTCGAACCCGCCGTGATCGTGCCGTAGTCCGCCACGGTGTTGCCGCCGATCTTCAGCTTGGCGTTTTGAATGTCGCTGCCGCCATTGGTGATTGCGATGTCCAGCGTGACATCTCCGCCGCTCACCATCGAGGTCGGAGAATAGCTTTTAATCGCCAGGTTCACATTCTCTACCGGCTTTTCCTCGCCGCCGCTTTCTCCCGTGTTCAATCCCTCTGCAAAGGCCACCGACGGTAGCGCGCATGCGGCGCATACCGTCAACATGACGGCCAATAAAAAGGATATTGCCTTTTTCATAAAAACCTCCCACTCTTTTGGGTTATCTGCATGAACGATTCGCACTTACATCCTGCAAATCTTGCTATAATATACACGCTTCCCGGCAAGTCTAAACGATGATGCGGCATTCTGTCAAACCTGTCCCGCGCGATTTTACAAAAGATTCACTTCTCCGCCAAGCTCGATCCGTGCGTATTCCGTCCGGAGGAATTCCGGACAGACACCCCCGGCGGAAATCTCCGCCATCCGCTTTATCAGCTGTTCCTGCGCGCCCGGCGGCAAGTGCACCTCTACGCACACCCGGTCGGTATATTCCGTGGACAGGATCCGGCACCCTTCGCCGCGCAGCGCCGCCTCCGCCCGCCCCCAAAGGGGAAAAGGGAACACGATGCGGAAACGATCCATCGGCTGAAAGCAGATCTTTTGTGCCGCCTTCACCGCCTCGGACACGCTCGAGGTATAGGCGCGCACCAGCCCGCCCGCGCCCAGCAGCGTGCCGCCAAAATAGCGCGTCACCACCGCCAGCACATTGGTGAGTCCGCTCTTTTTCAGGGCTTCCAGCATGGGGACGCCCGCCGTTCCCTGCGGCTCGCCGTCGTCACTGCACCGGCTGAGCTCGCCCATGCGGCCGATCACATAGGCGCTGCAATTGTGCGATGCGTCCCAGTACTGCTTTTTGCAAGCGTCCAACACGGCCTGTGCCTCCTCCGGCGTCTGCGCCGGAAATAGCCTGCCATAGAATTTGGACTTCTTGATAACCTGCAATATCTCGCAGGGCTGCTCGATCGTCGTATAGGCGCAAAAATCCTGTATCAATCCCGGATCACCACTTTGTGATAGACCTTCTTGCCCTTGCGCAACAGGATCGCCCCGTCCTGCACATCCGCCGGCCCGAGTTCTAGAAATTCATCCTCAACTTTGTTCCCGTTGACCGAGACGCCGCCGCCCTGAATGAGGCGCCGTCCCTCGCCGCGGGACTTGGTGAGACCCGTCTTGACGAGCAGGTCCAACAGCAGTTTGTTTTCCTCCAATTCCGCCTGCGAGAGCGTGGTCGTCGGCATCGCCGCGTCCTCCCCACCGCCGGCAAACAGCGCACGCGCCGCCGCCATCGCCTTTGTCGCTTCCTCTTCGCCGTGTACCTGCCGCGTGATTTCGAACGCAAGGCGTTCCTTGGCCTCGTTGATCTTCGCATCCTGCAGGCTACCCAGCCGTTCCACCTCGTCCATCGGCAGGAAGGTCAGAAGCGCTAGGCAGTTCTTGACATCCGCGTCGTCCACATTCCGCCAGTATTGGAAGAATTCATACGGGCTCGTCTTTTCCGGATCCAGCCAGAGCGCGCCGCTCTCCGTCTTGCCCATCTTCTTGCCGTCGCTCTTCAAGAGCAGCTTGAAGGTCAGGCCATAGGCTTCCTTTTGTTCCTTGCGGCGGATGAGATCTGCCCCGGCCAGGATGTTGCTCCATTGGTCGTCCCCGCCCATTTCCAATTTGCATCCATAGCGGCGGTTCAGTTCCAAAAAGTCATAAGCCTGCATGAGCATGTAGTTGAATTCCAGGAATGTCAGGCCCTTTTCCATGCGGCGTTTATAGCATTCCGCCGTCAGCATACGGTTGACCGAAAAGTGCGCGCCCACTTCCCGCAGGAAGTCGATGTAGTTGAGCGGGCGCAGCCAATCGCCGTTGTCCACCATCACCGCACCGTTGGGCTTGTCTTGCGAAAAGTCCAAAAATTTTCCAATCTGCTTACGGAACTGCGCCACATTGTGGTCGATCATCTCGGTCGTCATCATCTTGCGCATATCCGTCTTGCCGGACGGGTCGCCAATCATGCCCGTGCCGCCGCCCAGCAGGACGATCGGCTTATGCCCCGCCCGCTGCATGTGCGCCATCGCCATGAGCGCCACAAAGTGTCCGACATGCAGACTGTCCGCCGTCGGGTCAAACCCGATGTAGAAGCTCACCTTTTCGCGGCCGAGCATTTCCTCCAGCCCTTCGTGCGTCACCTGCTTAATAAATCCGCGTTCCGAGAGCGTTTCAAATACATTCTTTTCCATAAATCGTTACTATCCTTTTTATTCTTTCGCAATCCGCGTATTCGTTTCCCTTGAGCCAACGGTGTTTTCCTTTTTCCGTCCGCCATATGCCAGGGCCAGTCTGCCCATATAACATACCCCCCCTGCGCCGCGTTTTCGGCGCGATCGTGCCGATCCTCTCATATTCTTTCTACCATTATATCGGGCTTTTTCACTTCCATCAAGGGATATTTCACTTCTTCGACGCCGCCGGCTCCGTGGGGCAAACTTTTTTTGCAAAAATCCCTTTTATTCGCGCCTAGCCGCTGGTATAATGAATGTGTATGTAATTTATTGCAATTCATTCCAGAGCTGCGCCAACCCCGCTGTTTCATGGATGCAATCGCTTATAAGGAGGACATTTTCATGCAATTTTCCAAAGAAGTGGAAGAAATGGTATGCGTCAAAAAGGGCCCCCATCACGGTCCCGCGCCCATTCCGGAAGAAGGCAAATGGGTAAAAGCCACGCAGATCACCGATATTTCCGGCCTGACGCATGGCATCGGCTGGTGCGCGCCGCAGCAGGGCGCCTGCAAGCTGACGCTGAATGTGAAAAACGGCGTCATTGAGGAAGCGCTGATCGAGACCATCGGCTGCTCGGGCATGACGCATTCTGCCGCCATGGCCGCCGAGATCCTGACCGGTAAGACCATTTTGGAAGCGCTCAACACCGACCTCATTTGCGACGCGATCAACACGGCAATGCGCGAACTGTTCCTGCAGATTGTCTATGGCCGCACGCAGACGGCCTTCTCGGAAAATGGCCTGCCCGTCGGCGCCGGGTTGGAAGACCTCGGCAAGGGCCTGCGCAGCCAGGTCGGTACGATGTACGGCACCAATGCCAAGGGCGTCCGCTATCTGGAAATGGCCGAAGGCTACTGCCTGGAAATGGGTCTGGACGCAGACGGCCTGGTCATTGGATATAAATTCGTGCATTTGGGCAAGATGATGGAAGCGATCCGCAAGGGCATGGACCCCAAGGAAGCGTACGAAAAGAACATCAGCACCTATGGCCGCTATGACGAAGCTGTGGAATATATCGATCCCAGAAAAGCGTAAGGAGGAAGATCATGGTACAGTTTGAAGGTTACGAAAGAAGAATTGCGAAAATCGAAAAGTGCCTTGCCGAATACGGATTCTCCTCTCTGGAAGAGATGAAGGCATATACCGTAGAAAAGGGCCTGGATGTCGACAGCATCGTCCGCTCGATCCAGCCGATCGCGTTTGAAAACGCCGTTTGGGCGTATACGCTGGGCGCGGCCATCGCGCTCAAGAAGGGCTGCAAGAAGGCTTCCGACGCCGCAGAGGCGATCGGCATCGGATTGCAGGCATTCTGCATCCCCGGCTCCGTCGCTGATCAGCGAGAAGTCGGCCTTGGCCACGGCAACCTGGCAGCCATGCTGCTCCGCGAAGAAACGAATTGCTTCTGCTTCCTGGCCGGTCATGAATCCTTTGCCGCGGCGGAAGGCGCCATTGGCATCGCCAAGACGGCCAACAAGGTCCGCACGAAACCGCTCCGCGTCATCCTGAACGGCCTGGGCAAGGACGCCGCTGCAATGATTTCCCGTATCAACGGATTCACGCATGTGGAAACGGAATATGACTACTATACCGGCGAATTGAAGGTGCTTTGGGAAAAGCCCTATTCCAATGGGGAACGCGCGGCCGTCAAGTGCTATGGCGCGGACGATGTCAGCGAGGGTGTGGCGATTATGCGTCACGAAGGCGTTGATGTTTCCATCACCGGCAACTCCACCAACCCCACCCGCTTCCAGCACCCGGTGGCAGGCACCTACAAAAAATGGGCGATTGAGCACGGCAAGAAGTACTTCTCCGTGGCTTCCGGCGGCGGCACAGGCAGAACGCTGCACCCCGACAACATGGCGGCCGGCCCGGCTTCCTACGGCATGACGGACACGATGGGCCGCATGCACGGCGATGCGCAGTTCGCAGGCTCCTCCTCCGTTCCCGCACACGTAGAGATGATGGGTCTCATCGGCATGGGCAACAACCCCATGGTCGGTGCGTCCGTTGCTGTTGCCGTTGCGGTTGAGCAGGCGATGAAATAATCGCATAACAATGCGGTTTTTAGGCATATAAAAGCCAATTCATTTTAGATTTACGGTTAGACACATCATTTGTGCAAAAATACAGATGATGTGTCTAATTTTTTGTTTGGACACATCACAGTGATGGGAGCAATCTAAAATGAAGAAAATCCAAATGCTAAAAGAAAAGAATTTGACCTTTAAGGATGGGTGCGAAAAATACCTTGACAATTGTAGGCAAAGAAACTTGAGAGAGGGAACAATTCGCCATTATAAGCAGTCTTACACACAGTTTTATAAAATCATTCCTCCAGAAATGCCACTCAATGAATTTACAGAAAAGACCTATACTGATTATGTCAAACATCTCACCGAAACGCTGGAAAACGATATAAGCATTAACTCCTATCTGCGAGATTTAATTACAACGCTTCATTTTCTTATGAGAGAAGAATATATCTCCCATTTCAAAATGAGAGCAATCAAAGTTGATAAAAGACCAATTGAAACCTATACTGAGAAAGAATTAACAAAGCTACTGAAAAAGCCCAATATGAAAAAATGTTCGTTTACAGAATACAAGAATTGGGTAATGACAAACTTTCTCTTTTCTACCGGCGTAAGGCAGAGAAGTTTACAAAATATCAAGATAAAGGATATAGATTTTGATAACAAAGTTGTATATGTAAACTTCACAAAAAACAGAAAACCGCTAATTATTCCCCTCAACCAAACTATGGTGCGGATTTTAGAGGAATATTTAACATACAGACAGCACACAAGCACAGAGGAATATTTGTTCTGTAATGTCTTTGGACAAAAGCTAACCAAATCAACCTCTTATCATATGCTCTATGAATATAATAAATCCAGAGGCGTTAAAACTACTGGAATACACCGTTTCCGCCACACATTGGCAAAACAATGGATTATAAATGCTCCTTAATCTGTGCCATAATATAGCGATACTTTTCCTCCTTTGGCTTTAAGCCGTTGCGGTAGTGATATAGCGTTGTATATCCTATTCCTGTGATATTTGCTAATTCAACAATAGGCACTCCCACCAATGGGAAGTATTTTAGTATCTGCTGAAACTCTTTTAATTCTCTTTCTCTCATTTTTTTTAGTCTCCTTTTTCCGTTGTGGCGGAGGGTGCGTTTTGGGAAATTTACTGTTTTTCTTTTTCGATTTCTGCCATATCTCCCACATACTCCCCACGAATTATTTTTTCGCGCTTTCCGTTGTTGGGGAGCGCGCTGTTTTGGTTCGTTTTGTTTTTCTTGCTGATTGATATACTTCTACCAGAGGAACGCCAAAAAGAATAAATCTCTTTGGAGAGTTCCTCCCAACTTCTACCGTCGGAAAACACCTCTTTGCGAACTGATAGGTTTTCGTTCCTACTGCCTTAAATGACTGTTTAACTCACGCAACCCTTGTTAAACCAGCAATTTCTCCACTCCCAACTTTTAATGGTATATCCCTACCATACAGATTTAGTTTCTGTTTTGACGTATCAAAAGGGGAAGCAATTTTGCTTCGTTTTGTTTTCACGAATACATTTTCTGCGTTGGCTGTATCAAACCTTATTAACCCTTTGGTGGCGGTTGTATGCTTTCATTCCCTTTATTCTGTTTTCCTTTCACTGATAAGTAGAGTTATGCTTTGTACTCTCTAAAAAATGGAGACAATTTTTCAAATTTTATTTGCGATAAAATACCTCTCCAAAGTATTGTTCTTTATGCTGTGGCTCGCTTCCGTCATTGCGGAAGGGCGCAGTAGAAAAAGACAATTCTCCATTGTATTTCTCTATGAGATAGCCCAATTTTTTCAGTTTAGAGATTGCGTCATAATATGCCGTCTTTTGAAAGCCTGTAGCACTCTCAAAGGTTTGTTTGGTTAAGGTGATACATTCCTCGCTTTGACTTGCCAGATAGAGATAAAGGGCAAATTCGCTCATTGTCATTGCTTGTATTGCTTCCTGCCATTAAGGTTTGTTTGTACTTCTGGTATATAATAATCATACCCAACAATAACCGTCAGATCAGAATTACTTGTTGCTGTATTGCTAAATTCCCCTGTAAATATTCCTTGAAGATAAACCTCATTTGTTTCATCTCCAAAATCATCAACATAGTGAACAATTTGCCAACTTGATGAAGCTTCGGTTTGGGTAGGCTCAACTGTCAGTTCTGGCTTTTGGTTATCTGTTTCAACTGGCGATGTTTCTGTTGGCTCTGTTGTATTCGATTCTTTTGTCTCTGGCGTTGAAGAACACCCCACAATTCCTAAAACCATTATAATGGCTAAAATCCCAATCAATATTTTTTTCATTTTCACTTTGCTCCTTTAATTTAGTTATTTCCTTTTAGGTGGAACTGCGTTCCTTGGAATTCTCCAAGGACTCCCAACGTCATCATGGTCTACACCATCAATTTTTCCCTCTCTACACCATTTAGTAATTGTGTTTTGAGAAACACCCCATAACTTTGAGGCTTCTTTTGTTCCCATAAAAAAATTCTCGTTTTCGCACAAATTAGTATCTTCCATATCACTAACGCCCTCCTTTTTATCATTATAAATAACCAAATGACAAGTGTCAATGTCGTTACGACAGTTTGAAATGGTTTATGCTGTTTGTTGCCTTCAATAAAATTATTATAGGAGGTAACAGAAATTGAAAAATGAATATAAACAGTATTATGAAAAGTTTGGTCTTAATGTAGTCTATTATCGCAAGCGTAAAAAACTTACACAGTTACAATTAGCAGAATGTATAGATATATCCAGAAGTCATATAAGCGCTATTGAGTTAGGGAATATTGGTGTGTCCTTTGATGTGCTTTTTAAAATGTGTGAAGTTCTAGATATTACACCAAAACAACTATTTGATTTTAGAGACTAACTCAAAGGAGAACCCAATGCCTCGCACCACATCCCAAAAGAAAAAGCTATTTGCCCTTTATCAAATCCTTTATCAATACACAGACGATAACAACGGCTTAACAATGACAGAAATCCTCTCAAAGCTTCAAAACAGAGGAATTTTAGCAGAACGGCGCAGTATTTACGACGATATAGAAATTCTTAAGAATGATTTTGATATAGATATTGAAGCAAGAAAGACAACCACAACTCGCTATCACCTCCAAAGCAGAGAGTTTGAATTAAGCGAACTAAAGCTATTAGTAGATAGCGTTCAAGCCTCAAAATTTATCACCGAAAAGAAAACATATTCCCTCATCAAAAAGCTGGAAAAGCTATGTAGCAAATACGAAGCACAATCCATTCAAGGGCAAGTATATCTCACCAACCGCATTAAGAGTATGAACCAGAGTATTTACTACAATACAGGAGACATACACAAAGCCATTACAGAGGGCAAGCAAATTTCCTTTCAATACCTTACTTATACTATTGCCAAAGAAGAAGCGTTCCGCAGAGGAGGAGCGCACTATCAAGTTTCGCCCTTTGCGTTAATCTATGCCGAAGAAAATTACTATCTGCTTGCCTTTGACAGCAAAACTCAAATATTCAAGCATTACAGAGTAGATAGAATGAAGAACATTCAAGTATCTGCTAATGACAGAGAGGGCGTAGAGCAATTCAAACAAATAGATATGGCACGCTATACAACCCAAACATTTTCAATGTTCGGCGGAGAAGCGGAAAAGCTAATCCTTGAATTTTCAAATAATTTGATAGGCGTTGTCATAGACAGGTTTGGCAAAGATATACCTACCCGCAAAACAGACGAAAAACACTTCCAAGTGTCCGTTGATGTTGTGGTGAGCGAACAGTTTTTCGGTTGGCTCTTTGGTTTAGGAACTGGCGCAAGGATTGTTTCTCCTCAATCGGTGGCGGAACGTATGAGAAAGTCATTGGAAGATGTGAAAAAGATTTACGAAGTGGCGGAAAGTTCTCAAAGGTTGTTAAAAGATGCAGGACTTTAATCAAAAGTTGCCAAAACATATTACCTTTCTATACGGAAATATTAAAATTTAGCAGAATGTCATTGCAAAAAAGGTATTGATTTACCCGTAAAACAGAGGTAATATTAAATTACGAAAAGCACAGTAAATGTGTGCTGTAAATTAAAAAATGATGGGACTTACCTTTTGAAAAAGCCCATAAAATAGCGGTTTTCTTGCTTAGGCTCCTCCTCCGTTCCGGCTCACGTAGAGATGATGGGACTTATAGGAATGGGCAACAACCCCATGGTCGGCGCTTCCGTTGCGGTTGCCGTCGCGGTGGAAGAAGCGATGAAATAAGGCTTAACAAAGCCGTTTTTCAGCAAGTAAAAAATAATTCATTTTAGATTTACTGTTAGACACATCATTTGTGCAAAAATACAGATGATGTGTCTAATTTTTTATATTTTAACACAAAACTGCGATGCAACCGCTACCTCTAACCGTAAAATCCGGTAAAAACATCTTGCATAGAACAGAGATTCTGTATACCCTTTTGAAAATTACTGCTTTTCGCATATCAATCTCCATAGAAATTTTTAATCTATATCCAGTCTTAAAAACTCTATACAAACCATGTACGGCCTATATATTCTTGAATTCCTTCACGCTTTTTAGTATAATAAGTATACTAAAATTATTTGTGCGCAATCATTCGCCATAAAACTACAGTCTCTACAAAGGGCGCTTCCCATACGATCAGAACCGATACAGATGCGTGCCAAAAGGAATTTTTGTATGATGCGAAAAAACAAAAAACAATTATTATGTGTTCTATGCGCGCTCTCTCTCTTCCTGTTCTCCAGTTGTAAAATTTTATCACCTTTCCCGAAAACATGGAAGGGCCCGACAACGGAACACTCTTCTTCGCAGACGGACAGAGAGCCGTATACCAAGCGTCATTATTCCGGGGATATTGAACATTTTGATATCCCTCTCGAAGAGCGTCCCAGAGATTCTTTTGATAAACGTGCTTTTCTTGTCGCTTTTTTTGAGCTTAAGGACATTATACAATCTGCGTATGATGAAGCAAATGAAGCAAAGCTTCTTGCGCTCTATGAGAAAATAAAGTCTGGCCTGTTAAATCTTAAAACAGATGTCAGCCTTGCGAAGTATGATTATTATCTTGATGTCACTAATCAGGAAAATGCCGGATTCTATGCCGACAAAGAGGAACTTTACAACAGTTATTTTGCCAAAAGCCTTTCTCTTTTTAAAACCGTTTTCTCAACAGAATATGCTGATGCCTTCCGTTCCCATGTCGGAGACTGGTGCGCGGACACCTTTGCAGCTGGTAGCCGTATTCTCTCGGAGGATCAAAAGGCTCTAAAAAATAAAATCAACGAGCTTAAGCAGGAATATGACACTCTGATTTTTCAAAGCACAGACAGCGCGGCACTCAAGGAGCTGTATTTAGAGCTTGTCAATGCCAACAATGAGTACGCCCGTCTGTGCGGTTATAATAGCTATGTGGACTATGCCTATGCTGAAGTGTTTGCACGGGATTATACGGCGGAGAATATCCAAGTTATAGAAGATGAGATTATAGACGAGTTTCTCCCGCTTTACACTGCATATACGGCTTATATAACTGATAATGGAAGCGTTTTTGATGCCTATCAGGAAAACCACGACAGTGGAGAAGAGATGTTCACCAGACTAAAAAACTGCATCAAACATATATCCCCTGAACTTAAGGAATCTCTAGATCACCTGCTGCAAAATATTCTATATGATGCAGATGAATCAGATACAAAGCTTTTCAACTCCTGTTTTACACAGGAGATATATAGTTATAACGACGCATACATTTTCATCTCACCGAACCATACTGTTTCCGATTATATAACGGTTCTTCATGAATTTGGACACTACAACCGCGCCTATTACACTGCCACAAGTAATCCTTTCCGTCCGAAAGGAACTGATGACATCGAAGAGATCATGTCTCAGGGACTCCAACTGCTTTGTTATGATTATTATGGAGATTATCATGAGAAATACGGATCCGCACTTGCCGCGCAAACAATCTTTCAGAAGATGACTGCCATTCTTGACGGCTTCGCTGTGAATGAAGCCGAATACCGTTCCTATACAACACCCGATTTGACCATTGAAAAACTCGATGCAATCTGGGCAGAAACTTTTGAAAAATACGGAAGGCCGTTTGAGGACACCTCTTGGACACAGATATCCCAAGTATTTCAAAAACCGTTTTACTATATCAGCTATGCAACATCCGGCCTTGCTTCTTTTGAGATATTCGCAGAATCGAGAAAGGATTTTAATATAGGAATCGAAAAGTATATGACGATTACCTCGCTTCCAAAAGGTACTAAATTTATTGAAGCGTTAAACATAGCAGAGCTTCAAAACTTTTTTGAAAAAGGAGTAATCTCAGAGCTATCAGACATTCTGGCGGATGCATTGGGCGTCCAAAAGAAATAAAGGTAGATTGAGGCACAAAAGATGGATGATATGTCCGTCTTTTGTGCAAAAAACTCCCGTAGACTTTATAGGCCTATTGATTCGTTTTTCTTTTTATATAATTATAGTTATTATATGAATTTGAGATAGCCTTGAGGTACAATTCCAACGCTGTCGTATATCTTTTTATTTCACTAGGCGCATAATCAATGGATGCGCCTTTCCTTTTCCCCTGTTTTGAATGACAAGAGGTTATTCTTGTGGAGCTATTCGATATAGCGGTTCCGTTTTCATTGACCAAGTCAATCGTTCTTCCCCTATTTTTTGCCAGCAATCATAAATTCATCTACACTTTTATAAAAATGTCGTTTATCTTCAGCCTACCTTACTGCAATAAAAATCTCATATATCCGTTCTTTCGCAAAGATGCCAACACAAGAATTATATTCATCCAGCCAAGTTGAACAAAAAAGAATTTTCGAAAAATAGTCCCTTCTTTTTCTGTTTTGTAAAGTGTCCCCCTTCTCCCTTGCGGTAAACTTCCTTTTCGCGTATAATACGAACAGAAATTTCCACAAACCAGGTTTGGAGGATGGATATGAATCATTTGAAATGTTCGTATTGCGGATGCATTTTTGATGCCGATCTGAAACGCTGCCCCGATTGCGGCACCAAGGTGAAGCGGCGCGACGCCGAGCAATACTACACCGGGCCGCTGGACCTCAAGACGGTAATGACCGCATGCAGCGTTCCCGAAAAGGACCTTCTCTGTGCCATTTTGGACGCGGAACAGATCCCCTACCTCCTGGACTTCCCGGAGGGCGGCGTGTCCTCCATCCTGGGCGACACGGCTTCTCAGCTCATCCATATTCAGGTCAGAGAGTCCGACTTTGCGCGGGCACAGGCGCTGCTCCAGGAGGCAGCGGAGGAGGGAGAGGAGATCGATTGGGACACGATTGATGTCGGCGAGCCGGAGGACGAAGACGAGTGATTGCCCGGCATCCTTGCCACGCGGAAATTAGATTTCCCTTGGGCACATGCCAAAAGTGGTACACAGAGATTCCCGTCTCCGCTCCATTCAACAAAGGCCCCTTAGAGGATGCGGTTCTCTTTTTCCGTTCCGCGTTCCGACAAGCATCGAGCTTCCTCGTTTCCGGGAAAGATTCCGCACGACAGGCATTGGAGGATCGCAAAAATTCGCAACAAAAAACAGAGCATTTCTGCTCTGTTTTTATTTGCTTAAAAAACCGTACACCCGGCGTTGTGCTGTCTGTACAGCAGGGATGTCGGCAGCCAGCTCAGGGCAGATGGCTCTGCGGCACACAAGACAATCCACTTACTGCTGCTTCCGTCAGGACCTGACAGGGTTCATGGCGTCTTGTTGCACAGGATCCACCCCTCAACACTACTTACCGGTTCCATACACTGCCCAGGGCAGCCCGCGGCCGGGGATTCCGCCTCGCTATAGCGGATTGCGAGTACAGGGCACCGCTAACTCCCCGCCTAGTACGGCTTTTTCATTATACCGCACTTTCCCGCAGTCTGCAACCACTTCCCGCGTTTTCAAAAAATCGTAACATTTTCCGCGCAGGTGGTACGAAAAAAGCGCCCTCCCGCGAGGGAAGGACACTTTTTTATTCTTCTTAGAGGGTACCGAAGATGCGGTCGCCCGCGTCGCCGAGGCCGGGCACGATATAGGCGTGCTCGTTGAGCTTTTCATCCACCGCCGCCGTGTAGATGTCGACATCCGGGTGCGCCTCCTGCAATGCGTGGATGCCCTCCGGCGCGGAGACCAAACACATGAACTTGATGTTCTTGCCGCCGCGCTGCTTAATGAGCGAGATTGCGTCAATCGCGCTGCCGCCCGTCGCCAGCATCGGGTCGACCACGATGAGCTCGCGGTTTTCGATGCCCTGCGGGAGCTTGCAATAGTATTCCACCGGCTTATGCGTCTCGGGGTCGCGGTACAGGCCGATGTGCCCGACCTTTGCCGCCGGGACCAGGCGGTGCAGCCCGTTGACCATGCCGATGCCGGCGCGCAGGATGGGCACAATGACGAGCGCCTTGCCCGCGATCATCTTCTGCGTCGTCTTGCAGATCGGCGTCTGGATCTCCACATCCATGAGTGGCAGATCGCGCGTCACTTCATACGCCATGAACATGGCGATCTCGTCCAACAGCTCCCGGAAATCCTTGCTGCTCGTCTCTTCCTTACGCATAAGCGTAAGTTTATGCTGAATCATGGGGTGGTCTATCACATGCAGTTCGCTCATTGCCGTTTCCCTCACCTTTTGTATTTATTTATTATACTTCTTTTCGATTTCTGTAATCTTGTCAATCCGGCGCTGATGCCGCTGTTCATAGGAAAAATCCGTGTTCAGGAACTTATCCACGATCATCACCGCCAGGCCGGGCCCGATCGTCCGCCCGCCAAGCGCCATCATGTTCGCGTCGTTGTGTTCGCGGGTCATCTGCGCGCTGTACACATCCGACAGCATAGCACAGCGGATGCCCGGCACCTTGTTTGCCGAAATGCCGATGCCGATGCCCGTCCCGCAGATCACGATCCCGCGATCTGCCTCTTTATTCTTGATCGCCTCCGCGACCTTGAGCCCAATGTCCGGATAGTCGACCGACGCCGCGCTGTATGTGCCGTAATCCGTATAGGTATAGCCCTTTTCCTTGAAGTATTCGATAATCTCGCTCTTCAGCTCTACGCCGCCATGATCCGCGCCAATGGCAATCTTCATGTTCATGTCTGCTTCCTCTCTTGTTTTCTATATTTCAGGTGCTCTTTCCAACCTTTGAATCAGCTTTTCGATGCATGACCGAATCTCTGCCGCGCAGGCGCGGTAGGTATCCAGATCCTCCCCATATGGGTCGTCGATATTATAATACTCTTCGTCCGCTTTTTCAACTGCCCCTTCTTCGACAAACTGCTTTAGCAGCGCCATCTTGTCCGCCGCCTCGGGGAACATGACCTGCATCTGCTCCAGGCCATAGACATCCATCGTGAGCACCATATCCGCCCAGTCCACGAGCTCCTGCGTCACCTGCTGCGCACGGTGCCGGTCGATGCTTAGTCCCAGCTCGTACATCACCGTGCAGGCATTTTTTGCCGGTTCGCTCCCGTCAAAGGCAAAGGTCCCGGCCGATTCGGTCTTGACTGCGCCCCGTAGTCGGTCGCTATCGCTCACCGCCTCATCCAGCATCGCTTCCGCCATCGGGCTTCGGCATGTATTTCCGGTGCATACCAGCAATATGTTTTTCAACTTCTTCCTCCTTACCGGCGTCTACCACATCAAACCCCGCTGCGCGGATCATGCGGTTGGCAATGGCCAGGCCAATGCCTGTATGCTCCATCCCTTCAAAATAGATTGCGTCGATCCCCTCCTTATCCGCCTCGCGCAATGCACCGAACAGCGAGCTCGCCACCTCCTCCGGCGTCTTTCCAAGCGAGCGAACGCGGCGACCGTCATACAGGCCAATCCGTTCCTCCATACAGAAGATGCAGGGAATCCTGCAAAATTCTTCCTCCTTATCATACATGGATTTGACGGCGTTTGCAATAGCCATTCCGCCGCCCTGCACGATGCAGACCTTTGCCTTCGGCGCATAGTGTTTGTACATCATGCCCGGCGAGGGGGCGTTTTCCCCCGGCGCGACGCCGTGCAGCACCGCGTGAGAAACCTCCACCGACCCCGCCACGGCGCGGATCATTTCCGCTGTGACGCCGCCCGGCCGCAAAATGACGGGCACGCCCACCGTCACCTGGCAAACCGTCGATTCCAGCCCGACACGGCACGGCCCGCCATCCAAAATCACCGGCACCTTGCCCGCGAAATCGTCCAGGCACTGCGCGGCCGTCGTCGTGCTCGGCTTGCCGGAGAGGTTCGCGCTGGGTGCGACGACGATTTTGCCGCTTTGGCGCAAGAGGTTCCGCGCATATTCGCTTTCAGGCATGCGCACCGCGATCGTCCGGAGCCCGCCTGAGACCACCGGCGGGAGCAGCCCGCTACTTTGGAGCACAATCGTAAACGGCCCCGGCCAAAAGGCGCGCATCAATTTCCACGCCAGCGGCGAGATGTCCCGCGCAATCCGCTCTACTTGGGCAAAGTCCCAGATATGCGCAATGAGCGGATTGTTGGACGGCCGCCCCTTAACCTCATAGATCTTTGCCACCGCGTCTGCATTTTCCGCGTCCGCGCCGATGCCATAAACCGTCTCAGTCGGGAAGATCACCAACCCACCCTGCTGCAATTCCCGGCTCGCCGCCGCCATCCCCGCCTCGTATTGCGTCTCTAAGTCAAACACCTGTGTCTTCATCATTCCTGCACTTCCTTTAGATACGCTTCCTTGTCCGCATAGATGAGCGCTTCGATGACCTCATCCATGTCGCCGTCCAAAAAGGCCTCGAGCCGATAGATCGTGAGCCCGATGCGGTGATCCGTCACCCGCCCCTGCGGGAAGTTATAGGTGCGGATGCGCTCGCTGCGGTCGCCGCTTCCGATTTGATCCCGGCGGTTTTTCGCGTGTTCGGCGTCCGCCGCCTGCTTGGTTAACTCATATAGGCGGCTATAGAGCACCTTCATCGCCTTTTCCTTGTTCTTGAGCTGCGACTTTTCGTCCTGACAGGTCACGATCATCCCGGTGGGCAGATGTGTGATGCGCACCGCCGAGTCCGTCGTGTTGACAGACTGCCCGCCGTGCCCGCTCGCGTGGAACACATCGATACGGATGTCGTTCGGGGCGATCTGCACATCCACTTCCTCTGCCTCGGGGAGCACCGCCACCGTCGCCGCAGAGGTGTGGATGCGCCCCTGCGTCTCGGTCTCGGGTACGCGCTGCACCCGGTGTACGCCGCTTTCATACTTCAGACGGGAAAATGCGCTCTTACCCGCCACACAGAGAATGGCCTCCTTGACGCCGCCCAGCTCCGTAAAGTTCGAGGAAAGCATCTCCATCGAAAAACCGTGCCGTTCCGCATAGCGCGTATACATGCGCAAAAGATCCGCCCCAAAGAGCGCCGCTTCCTCGCCGCCTGTCCCCGCACGGATCTCCAAAATGACATTCTTTTCGTCGTTCGGGTCCTTCGGGATGAGCAGCAGCTTGAGCGCCTCCACAAGCTCGCCCTGCGCCGATCGAGCCGCCGAAAGCTCCTCTGCCGCCATCGTGCACAGTTCCTCATCCGTCTCTTCGCGCAGCAACGCCTCCAGCTCTTCGATCTCGCGCCGAACCGCTTCGTATTCCTCATATTTTCGTACGACCTCTTCCAGCTCTGCGTGTTCGCGCATGCCTCTGCGCCACACCTCCTGGTCGGCAATCACCGCCGGATCCGCCAATTGCTGGGAGAGTTCCTCGTACCGTGCCTTTAATGCCTCTAATTTTTCAAACATCCGTGTTTTCGCTCCCATCTCCTGGCCAGCGCGCCCAAACGATCCGATCCAGCCCGGCATAGTCCCGCTCCAGCTGTACCTGGGAAAACCCCTGTGCATGGAGGAGTCCCGCGACCGCCTCTGCCTGGTCATAGCCGATCTCCTGCGCCAGGTATCCGCCCGCCCTCAGGTGCCTGGGCGCCTCCCGGGCGATGCGGCGATAGAGATCTAGTCCATCCTCCCCGCCCAGCAGGGCCAATCGGGGCTCATAGTCCCGCACCTCCGGTGACAAGCCGGCATACGCCGCCCGCGTGATGTACGGCGGATTCGCCGTGATGAGGTCGTACCGTTCCGGCAGGTTTTCAAACAGATCGCTTTTCACAAATCTGACCTCGACCTGCTGCCGCTGCGCATTGATCACTGCGACCTCCAACGCCTCCGGACTGATGTCCGACGCGCAGACCTCTGCCCCGCCGAGCTTGGCCAGACTCACCGCAATACAACCGGACCCCGTGCACAGGTCGAGCACGCGCTGCAGCCCTTCCATACGCATTTTAGAAAGCGCCTGCTCTACAAGCAATTCCGTTTCCTGCCGCGGAATGAGCACCCCTGGCCGCACGAAGAAGGAAAGACCCATAAAAGAACGCTCGCCCAGGATATAGGCGAGCGGTTCCTTTTGTTCCCGGCGGCGCAGGATCTCCAAAAGTCGCGCCTCCTCAGCTGCGCTTACTTCCCGCTGTCCCTCCAAGTACAATTGCCCCACCGAGCAATCCAGCACAGTAGCAAGCGCATAGCGCGCTTCGGCCTGTGCTTCCTCGGGCGGGATGCCAAAGCTCTCCATCCGTACCTGGAGCCGGCGCAACGCCTCAAGCCTGCGCATGGATCTCCTGCGCTTGCTGCCGCGCCGCCGCTTCGCCCCGGGCATAGCGGACGCGGAGCGCCTCCACTTCCTCCGGCGACTTTTCGCCGAGCGCTGCCTCAAAGGCGACGATCGCCACCTCCATCATGCCTGCGTCCGGTTCCGCCGTAGTCAGTCGCTGTAATTGCAGCCCCGGCCAGCGCAGGATGCGCGCAAACAGGCTGTCGCCCTTTGCCAGCAGCTTCAAGACCTCGTACGACACCCCGGCTACCAGCGGGAGCAGCAGGATGCGCACGCCCATACGCAGCAGCAGTGAATCACCCACCGGCACGCAGGAATAGACGAGTGTTGAGATCACCATGACGAGCAGCAGGTAACTCGTCCCGCAGCGCGGGTGCAGGCGCTTTTGCGGCGCCACATTTTCCACGCAGAGCGGAAGGTCGTTTTCATAGCAGAAGATCGTCTTGTGTTCCGCTCCGTGATAGCGAAACACTGTCTTGATGTCCGGGAGCAGGGACACCGCCAAAATATAGGCGAGAAAAATGACGATCCGGATGCAGCCGTCCAAGAGATTGATCAAAAACCGGCTTTGAATTGCCCGGCGGAACAACCCGGTAATCAGCGTCGGCAACACAAAAAATAGCCCGACCGCCATCACGAGCGCCACCAGCACGGCGAAGAAGATCATGACATCCTCCGCCGCCTTGCCCGTCTTTTTGGCAATCGCCTGTTCCAGTTTCGAGGGTGCATAGTCCTCCTCCGCCGCGCCGGCCATCTTGGCCGAATCCGTGAGTACACGCACACCCCCCACCATCATATCGATAAAGGAAAGCACGCCCCGCACGACCGGGATCTTATAAAACACCGAGGTATGCTGCTTATTTTGCCAAACCTTTAATTCGATCTCGCCATCCGCCTTGCGGACCGCGAGAGCGCTCTTTTTTGGCGAGCGCATCATGATGCCGTCCATCACGCCCTGCCCGCCCACAGAACTTTTCTTCATCGTTCGCCTTTCTCCGTCAATTTTTCGTATATAAAAAAACAGACCGACAGGCGGTCTATTTTTTGATACATTAATCGATTCCGTATCTCTTCTTGAAACGGTCCACACGCCCACCTGTATCCACGAGCTTCTGTTTGCCCGTAAAGAACGGATGGCACTTGGAGCAGACATCGACCTTCATCTCTTTCTTGACGGAGCCGGTCACGAAGGTTTCGCCGCATGCGCACTTTACAACGCATTCTCCGTACTGAGGATGTATATTAGGCTTCATTAGCATTCACCTCTTCCTTTTATAGTAAGCATAAATAGTATACCTAGAAACCCCCGGCAATGCAAGGGATTTTTGTGAATTTTTTCTTCAATGGCGAGAATTGTTCATCCGATAACCCTGCTTTTCCAGGCTGCGCTGCCCATCCTGCAACAATTTCAAAAATTCCGCGTTGCTCCGCGTCCGGGAAAGCATGGAAAGCACTGCCTCAATCCCTTCGGCCGATTCCCCGGCCGCCAGGCTGCGGCGCATGACCCACACGCCCTCCAGTTCCTCCGGGCTTAGGAGCTTTTCTTCTCTGCGCGTCCCAGACTTCGCGAGGTCGATCGCCGGGAAGATGCGCTTTTCCGACAGCCGTCGGTCGAGGTGTAGCTCCATATTCCCCGTACCCTTGAATTCCTCAAAGATGATGTCGTCCATGCGGCTTCCCGTTTCCACGAGTGCCGTCGCCAGGATTGTGAGGCTGCCGCCGTGTTCAATATTGCGTGCCGCGCCGAAGAACCGCTTCGGCTTATACAGCGCCGCCGGGTCCAGCCCGCCCGAAAGCGTCCGCCCCGAAGGCGGCACTGTCAGATTGTACGACCGCACCAACCGCGTGATGCTGTCCAACAGGATCACGACATCCTTGCCGTGTTCGACCAGGCGCTTCGCCCGTTCGATGACCATCTCGGACACGCGGGTGTGGTTTTCCGGCCGCTCGTCAAAGGTCGAATAGATGACATCCCCGCGGATCGAGCGCTGCATGTCCGTCACTTCTTCCGGGCGCTCGTCGATGAGCAATACCAATAGCTCCACCTCCGGGTAATTTTCCGTGATGCGGTTTGCAATTCTTTTCAGGATCGTCGTCTTGCCTGCTTTGGGCGGTGCCACGATGAGTCCGCGCTGTCCTCGGCCGATCGGCGACGCCAGGTCGATGAGGCGAACGGACAGGTCGCCATCCTCGCCCGCGTGTTCCAGCGTATACCGCTTCTCTGGGAAAATCGGCGTCAGGTCATCAAAATTCGGCCGGCGGAAGCACTGCCGCACCGGGTACCCGTTGATCGTGTCCACATACAGCATGGCCAACAGTCGATCTGCCTCCTTGGGCGGACGCGTCTTGCCCGAGATCTTGTCGCCCGGGCGCAGCCCTAGCTTGCGGATCTGCATCATGGACACATAGACATCCTGGCTGCCGGGTAGATAGTTTTCCTTGCGCAAAAAACCGTATCCGTCGGGGTGGATTTCCAAAATGCCTTCCGCCTCACCGCCCGCCTCTGTGCGGGATTCCTGCCGCGGCCGGGGATTCCGTTCCTCGCGTGCTTGCCGCGCCTCTCCCCGAGGCGCCTCCGCCCCCTTAGCCGGATCCGTATCCGCCGGGACTTTTGCAGCCTGGATGTCCTCCTGCGTCGCCGAGGGCGTCTGTCCCGCCTGTAAATCCTGTATTTTTTGCAGCAATTGGTCTTTGCGATAGACGGTGACCGATTTGATCCCCGCCATCTTGGCAATCTCCCGCAGGTCAGCCAGCGTTTTTTTGGAAAGGTTCTCCAATTCCATATCCTTCTCCATTCAATGGATTTTTAAGTCGAGTTTTTGTGAAATTTGCCCGTAGGGGCGGCAAATTGATCCGGGGACCCGGACTTTCTTTGGAAAGAAAACAAAAATAAAACGAATTGCTTTTATTATGAGGATTCCCCGGGAAATTGTCAAGGAAAGTCCGCCACTCTCGCGAAAACTCCCCAAAAATACACAAAAAAACCGGAGAAGACTCTCCGGTTTTCACTACGCTTCCTGCTTTGCCGACGGATCCATCCAGATCACGCGCGTCCGCTTTTTCTTATCCGCCGCAACATAGGAAAATTCGCTCTTCCCCAGCTGCGAGCAATCGAAATACCCCTTCACGGCCTCCTCAAACAAGTGTCGCCGCGCGACATCCACCGTGAGCCCCGGTGTCTTGTAATGCATAGGCAGGATGATGTTCGGCTCCACCCGGCGGCAGATTTCAAGCGCCTGCACCGCATCGATTGTGTAATTCCCGCCCACCGGGATCATGAGCACATCCGTTCCCAGAAGTTCCTGATACAGCGTCTCGTCCGGCACATGCCCAAGATCGCCCAGGTGCGTCAATGTGAGCCCCTCGGCCCGCACCCGAAAGATCAGATTCCCGCCGCGCTTCTCGCCGTGCGCGTCGTCGTGAAAGCTCGGAATGCCCCGGATCTCCACACCGTCCACCGCATAGGTCCCGGCCTTGTCAAACACCCGGAAATCCCCCGTAAGCGCGTCTACGGCATTGTGGTCGAAATGTCCGTGGCTCACCGTCACAAGGTCTGCCCGGATCTTCGGCATCCGATAACCAATATTGCAAAATGGGTCAAATACAAGACATCTCCCGTCCTCCAGCGTTACCCGAAAGCAAGCATGTGCAATCCATTCAATGACCATCGTTTTCTCCTTCCCGTTTCCTGTTTTGTATATCCCTGTATCGCCGGGCATATTCCACGCGCAGCCGATTGACTGCCTGTGTATCCGCAATGCTCGTGATATATTCGAGTTCGATCTTTCCCTGTTCCGCTTCCTTTTGCACATGCACCAGCGTCGGATAGACCTGCACGGCCACGACCCCCACCGGTGTTTGATAGAAGCTGGAGTACGCCTGCTTTTCCCGCAGTACCACGATTGCCGCGTCGCCGGTTCGGGATTCCGGCTTTTTCAAGGTGACTTCTTTGCCGGACAAGGTGATCTCCATCCGGTCGTCCTCCCCACCCGTTCCGAGGTATGAAAGAACCGTTTGTTCATCCTGCATTTCCACGGTGCCCCGAGTGAAGAATTCCGTCTCCTCCGTCTGGCCCCACCGCGTCAGGCTGCCTACTACATTGATGACAACATTCTCCATTGTTTCCTATGATTTCCGTTTCATTTTTATTTGTACAATAGTATACTACCTTTTCCGTTTTTGCAAGCATTTCTTTCCTGAAATCTTCTTTTTTTACGAATTCTTTCAATTTTCAAACTTTCATTCCCATTGGAACAACTGCCCCACCCATTCGAGCAGCAGCGAGGTATATTCCACCTCTTCCCCCGCCCCCTCGTCCGACAGGAGGCAAAGTGGCGGGAACATCACGCACCACCAGTTTGCGCCCGCGCCCTCGCCCAGCACGACCCGCACTGCGTCGTAGTCTCCCGCCGGATACACAAGGCCTTCATATTGCTTGTCCGGAAAGGCGGCCTCCGCTACTTCCACCGTTGCTCGATAGGGAACACCCGCCGCCCGCAGCGCGTCGTCTGCCGTTTCCCGCAGCGCCTCCGCCTCCCGTCGGGCCGCCTCCCAGGCCGCGGCCTTGCTCTTGTACACCCGGAAGTCCTCGCCATGCTCTGCAAGGATCTGATCGCGTACCGCCAATTTCACCCGCTGATCCATCGGGGAATCGCTGTTCGCGATCACATGCAGCCGCAGCGGGTCGATCGCATTCGCCAACAGTGGCAGCAGCAAACAAAGCATCAACAGCATTCCACAAATTCTTCGCATCTTTTGATCTGCCTTTCCAATCTTTTCCGTTAGTATTGGCAGATTTTTCCCGCACTATGCAAAAAAACTGCCGGCGCAGAGCCGGCAGTCCGAAGGCCGCTTATTTTTGGAAGGTCAGTTTGTATACCTCGTTAAAATGCACCGGGTGGTAGGATTCCTTCGCCTTGCGCAGGCCCTCGTGCCCCATGTCCTCCTCGCGGTTGACAAAGCGGGTATCCGCCCAGGCATTTTTCAAAAATTCCTGATTGATCGCCGCATACGCGCCGTTATAGCGGACATCCGCCTTTTCGATGATGATGTGCGCGGTGTCCGGCGCGGTCAATTCCCCGATGGAAAACGCGCAGATCTCCCCGTTCACGCGCAACGCCCCGGCCCGCAGCCCGAGCGCATCAAAGTTATCCATCAGGGTGTGGATCACCTGCTCCTCATCAAAGAACGGTGTGTTGACATCCGTATGTTCGGCGAACCAGGCGTCCATCATCGGTTGACACTGCGAAAAGTTCTCCCCGTTCAGCGACACATATTCGTAATCATAGGTCGAGGTGAACTTGGAAAGATGATTGCGCTTGCTGTGATACTTTTTCCCGGGCAATTCGATGAGATCCTGCGTGCGGTACACATAGTCAAAGTCCCCGCGGGAAGCCTCCATTTCGAACATCTCCGGGCATTCGGCCTCCACCTGTGGCAACACCTCCGACGGCACATAGAAGCGCTCGATGCCAAGTTCCTCCCGCAGCGTCAAAAACGCACGGCGCAGCTTTGCCTCCTCCGCACCGAGCGGGAAAAAGCCATAGGCCTCCTCCGGCGAGGTCGGCGGCAGCGCAACGACGCAAAACGCACCGTCGATTTCCGCATAATGCAGATGCGAGCAGTCCTTGGCCATATAGATGTTGCTGAAGCGATAAAACGAAGTGGGGATGTCCCTCAGCAGCTGCTCGTATCGTTCCTTTAGGTCCAAAGTGAATTCTTTCAATTCTATCATAAACTGTTTTTTCTCCCCCAAAATTGGATTCCCATAAATTTCTTTTCCATTATATCATATCTCCCGCCTAACTTTTCACCAATTTCGCAAAAAGTTTTGTCTTTCGGGAAGGATTTCTGCCCTCCACGCCGAATATATAAGTATAGAACAAGGGGCCGTTACCATCCCCCGTTGATCTAACTTTTTTAGAAAGAGGTGAGTCCCATGCAGCAAGAAGCTGTGGCCGAAGAGGAATGTTGCTCCCACGCGGAGGCTGCGTGGACTTTCGGCGGATAAACAGAATTCCCTCTCATGGGGACATGGCAATGCGAGGTGGCGTTTTTTACCTTTCTTCGCTGCCGGCTGTGTTTCTGTGCAACGTGCATCGGCGTCCGTCCATCGGCGCGCATAGGTCTTTTCCGCAGGCGGAAGGAATTTTGCACTTTCTCGTTGACTGTATGATGAGTATTCATTTCCCTATAGGCTCCGATCGCGGGTAACCCCGGATCGCGTGTTGACAAACATGGTAAATTTGTCTCGGCCGGCATTCGCCGGCCTTTTCTTTTTCCCAAAAATGCGGTTTCTCATACCCGCATGCCCAGCAATGTCGTGTCTGCATCCGCCACAAAGCCCACATTGCGCCGTGTGCGCACGGAGAGTCCGTGATTATGGAAGGTGCAGAACAGCTCTAGCACATAGCAGGTCTCGTAGAACGCCAGGACGAGGTGATATACCTCGCCCTCCCACGCACCGGCGCAGGCAACCCGGAAAAACAGGAGTTGCGTATGCGTGTCGGTCTGCGGCGTTTCCCGCACCGCCGTTTTTCCGTATTCCCAATACCCCGCGCCGATCTTCAGTTCCGTCGACTCGCCAGCGACCCCCAACCGGAGGGAATCTTCCGCACCGAATTGGAACTGCATACCCGTAATCTCGAACAGGTTTGGCGAAAACACATACCGCTTACCCGAGAACTGCTGTGCCAGCGGCATATCCCAGGAACTCACGCCGTCTGGCAGGTACAGCTGCGGCAACTCCCCCGCCGCCGGGAAAGGCAGGGTGTCCTCTGCATCCCCGCCACCGCAAAGCGCCTCTTTCAAGTCCCCGAGCAGCACATCCAGCGCCCGCATATAGGCGCGGCTTCCGCCCAGCATGACAAACACGGCGTCCTGCGCCGGGAACACAACATACATCTGCCCAAACGCGCCGATCCCGGCGTAGTCGCCGTCCTCCCCCAGGATCCACACCTGATACCCGAAGTGCTTTTCCCACTTGGCCGACCGGTTGCCGATGCGAATCTGCGGCGAGGTCATCCGCGCGATATAGTCCGCGCTCAGAAGCTGCCGCCCCTCCCAGACGCCCTTTTGCAGCAAAAGCTGCGCAAATTTGGCCAGATCCTCCGCCGAAAGACTCATGCCCCATCCGCCCACATTACGGCCCTGGCTGCATTCCTGCCACGACACGCGGGAAAACCCGAGCGGCGCAAACAGGCGCGGGGCGAGGTATTCCTCCAATCTCTGCCCCGCCGCCTTTTGCAAAATGGCCGAGAGCATATAGGTGCAGGCGCTGGAATAGAGAAACCTTTGCCCCGGTTCCTCCGCGACATAGCTGCGCAGGAAGTCCTTTGCCCAATCGACCGTATCCGAAAATTGGAAATTCGCATAGGAATAGGGGAAGTCGTTGACCACTGCGCCCGGGTATTTGCGTTTGAAATCGTCCGGCGCGGCGTCAAACCCCGCCGACAGTGTCAATAGGTGCCAAATGCGCATCTTCCGCATGTTTTCACAGGGATGCGCGGGGAGGTATTCCGGGAAATAGTCCGTCACGAAGTCCTCTAGGCGCAGCAGGCCCTCCTGTTCGGCAAAGCCGATGGCCGCGGCCGTAAAGCTCTTACTCACCGAAAACAGGCTGTGCACCTCGCCCGCCCGGTATGGTTCCCGGTACCGCTCGGCCACGACCTTGCCACCCTTTAGCACCAATAGAGCATGCACACCATAGCGCGGCACCGCTAGCTTTTTAAGCGCTGCCTCCATCCGTTTTGCATCGATTCCCGCCGCTGCGGGCGTCGTCCGTTCCAGTTTGTTCATCGCGTTTTTCCCTCTGTGCGTTCTTTTCGTCCCTATTATACTACAATACCCTGCCCCGAAAAAAGAGTTCCCTGCATTTTACTTTTTCCCCCCGCTGTGCTATTCTTATGAGAAAAATGAATTTTCGGGAGGGTTCCCTATGGATACACAAGCCTTTTTGGAACAGTTTCATAAGACAGATGCCTTCAGCCGCGCACTCGGCATCCGGGTGCGCACACTCCGGCCGGACCTCGTCGAGGCAGAGATGGATGTCGGCGCGGACAAGCAGAACTATATGGGGCATCTGCACGGGGGCGCATATTTTTCGCTCTGCGATGTCGCCGCCGGGCTCTGTGCCTCTGCAAACGGCGAGCAATGCGTCACGTTGGACGCCAGCATCCACTACCTGCGTGGGGCCACGGGTGGGAAGATCCTGGGCCGCGCCACGCCTGTTCGCCGCGGACGGCGGATCTGCGTGTGCAGCCTGCAGATATCCTCCGAAAACGGCGCCCTGCTCGCCACCGGCACCTTCACCATGTACATGACCGGTGTACCCATAAATTTCTGAACAAAACCGAAGTTTGCTGGAAAATGTAAACTTTTTGGGGCGCGCATATACAATTTTGCACGATTGGCGTATAATTGCCTTGTTCCTGGCAACAAATCAAGGAAATCAGAGAGCGTATGAAACAGAAACTTCAAAACTTTTGCAACATCATAAAACAGGCTGTCTCGGCCGGGCTTTCCAAGCTGTCCGGCAAACGGGGCCGCGCTTCCGGCCGCAAGGTGCACACTTGGGCCGCGCCGCAGGCATTGCAGTCCGCCGTGCACAGCGCATCGCAGTACTATACGAGCCTCGGCAAGCACCGTCTGCTCTATGTGCTCACGGCCTGCCTCTTGCTCGTCATGACGCCGGTGTGCATTGCATTGTGCATCCCTTTCCATTCCGCTTCCGCGGGGACGGACGATTCGCTGCACATCAACAGCACGGGCGTGCTGTCCGCCGCGGCGGTGGAGGCGGCCGAACCGGCAAAGATCTATTCCGCCGACCCCGGCTTTGTCAACCCGGTCGTCGCGCAGATGCAGGAACGCCTGATGGCGCTTTCCTATATGGGAGACGACGAACCTTCCAATTATTATGGCGACGAAATGGTCGAGGCAGTGAAGCGTTTCCAGCGCACGCATGGCCTCGAGATGACGGGTATCGCGGATTACGAGACCTTCGACCTACTTTTTTCGGACAAGGCAAAGCCGTATGCCGTTTCGGAAGGCGCAGAAGGTAACGATGTCGCCGATTTGCAGGCGCGTCTTGTCGAACTCGGATACCTGAAGGAAGCCACCGGCATCTTTGACGCGGCGACGACCGCCGCCGTCAAGAAGTTCCAGCAGCGCAATGCCCTGTCCGTCGACGGCACAATCGGGCAAAAAACGCGTGAGGCGCTGTATTCCGAGGATGTCAACGCCTACGCCTTCTATGTTGGCGAGGAAAGCAGCGAAATTCTCTCTCTGCAGCAGCGGCTTCACAATCTCGGATACCTCACGACGACCCCAGACGGCAAGTATGGCAAAGATACGGTGAGCGCCGTCAAGCGCTTCCAGGAGCGCAACGGCCTGATCTCGGATGGGTATCTCGGCACGGCGACCAAGGAGCTTTTGCTCTCGGACAATGTGCAGGCAAACAGCATCGGCCTAGGAGACAGCGGCAGCGATGTCACCCGCATCCAGGAACGCCTGGTCGCGCTCGGCTATCTGCGCAGCGCCACGGGATATTTTGGGGAAAGCACGGTGTCTGCGCTCAAGTCCTTCCAGCAGCGCAACGGCCTGTCCGCCGATGGAAAATTCGGCGCATCGACCAACCATAAGCTGTTTTCGGACTCCGCTGTCAAGGCGCCCGTATCGACCCCCAAAAAGAACAATAACAGCGGCAATAAGAACAATTCGAACAAGAATAACAGCGGCAATAAGAACAACAATTCCGGCAGCTCCTCCGGCGGCGGAAACTACAGCTACTCCGGCTCCGGCAGCGTCTCGGCGCTCATCGCTGCGGCAGAATCCCGCCTCGGGTGCAAGTATGTGCTGGGCGCCAAGGGCCCGAACCAATTCGACTGCTCCGGCCTTGTCTACTGGTGCCTCAACAATGCCGGCGTTAAGCAGGGCTATATGACCTCGGCCGGATGGCGCAATTGCGGCAAGTATCAGCGCATTAACAGCCGCAGCGAAGTCAAGGCGGGCGACATCCTGGTCTTTAGGGGGCATGTCGGCATCGCCGTCAGCAACAGCATGATGATCGACGCCTCGACAAGCAAGGGCAAGGTCGTCAAACGCACCTCCTACGGCACCTATTGGGACACCCGTTGGATTTGTGCCTACCGCATCTTCTAACAACAAAAAGCAGCAGGTTTCGCCTGCTGCTTTTTGGTTTATCCTTTAGATAGAAAGCACAGCCTTTCAATTCCCTTAGAGGTATATATGCCATGCTTGATAAGAGCGTTCCGTTTCTGAATATCCTGATGTGCCGCCCGGCAGGCACCCCTATCCCACAGTACGCCTTGCCGGAGGGTTACTCCTTTTCGATGTTCGCGCCCGGCGACGAAAAGGAATGGGCGGAAATCGAAGCATCCGTCCTGGAATTCCCGCGCGGGGTGGATGCGCTCGTACATTTCCAACATCGTTTCCTCTATGCGCCGCAGGAGGTCGCGCGCCGCTGCCTGTTCATCCAAAACCCGGCAGGCGAAAAGATCGCCACCGCGACCATCTGGTGGGAATATTCCGGCAAGCGCCGCGACCCGTGGGTGAGCTATGTCGCCGTCAAGCCGGACTATCAAGGGCTCGGCCTCAGCAAGGCGCTGTTGAGCCGCCTGTTGGAGCTCTCGGCCGAGATCGAGGGTGACCGTAAGGTCTATCTGCATACGCAGACCTGGAGCCACCGCGCCGTCAAGCTGTATGAAAAGTTTGGTTTCTACATCACGAAGGAGCCAAACCTCTTCAAATATGCCAACAATCAATACGAGGAGGCCACCGCGCTACTGGCCGAGATCTACAGCAGATATCCGGCCCGATAAGCAAACTTTTGCTTGTTTCCTGGGCGTTTGTTTGCTATAATGAATTTGTTGAGTTGAATGGAAAGGGCTCTGTCCTTTTTCCTATATTTATCTTGAAAGGATGAAAAGAGGTAAATCGTATGTTAGTATCTATGAAAGAAATTCTCGATCGCGCAAGCAAGGAAAACTATGGCGTTGTAGCTCCGAATGTATGCAGCGAGCTTGACGCGCGCGCGGTCATCGAAATCGCGGAAGAGCTTCACGCTCCGATCATTCTGGATGTTGCGCACGGCGCGACGCCGGACATCAAGTTCCTGGGCAGCTATCTGACGATTCTGGCGGATAAATCCAATGTCCCGGTTGCCATCAACTTGGATCATGGCGCAACCTATGAACACGCGATTGACGCGATTGCCGCCGGCTTCACCTCCATCATGGTGGACCGTTCCAGCCTCCCCTACGAGGACAATGTGGCACAGGTCAAGGAACTCGTCAAAGTTGCGCACGCCACGGGTGTCAGCGTCGAAGCAGAGCTTGGCCATGTTGGTCAGGGCGACAACTATGCAGTAGACGGCAAGCAGGCATTGACGGATCCCCAGGAAGCCAAGAAATACATTGAAGAAACGGGCATCGATATGCTGGCAGTCGCTGTTGGCACGGCACATGGCGAATATGTCGGCACGCCGCACATCGACTTTGAGCGCCTCGTCGCTATCAAGGAAGCGGTTGGACAGGACTTCCCGCTCGTGCTGCACGGCGGCTCCGGCTCCGGTGACGAAAACCTGGCCAAGGCTTGCACGCTGGGCATCAACAAGGTTAACATCTATACCGACCTGGCCAAGGCTGCTGTCAAGAAGGTCAAGGAAATGCCGCGCGCAGGCATGATTTGGCCGGCCATCATTTCCGGCATCAAGGAACAGATTGGCTACTACATCGAACTGTTCGGCGGCAAGGGCAAGGCTTGGACGCCGGTGGATAAGGGCATTTCCGGCAAGGTCGTCGACCTGATCGAAAAGTAATCTTTGCGATCCGAGAGGAGGCAACTGCCTCCTCTTTTTTTGTGTCTCGCTGCTTCCCGGCAAAACGGCTTGTAAATTTTCTGTGCATGAATTACAATAGAAACGAAAACTTTCACACAAAGGATTTTGAACGATGGAAAAATTTTTGACCAACATGGTCGCATTGTTTGAAAATGTGACCAACATCACCTGGCAGATGGCCGTCATGTGGATTATCGGTGCAATTCTCATCTACTTGGCCATCAAAAAGGAAATGGAGCCCTCGCTGCTGTTGCCCATGGGCTTTGGCGTCATCCTTGTCAACCTGCCCATGTCCGGCGCGATTACGCAGGGGACGGAGGAGGGCGCCCTGAGCGTCCTGTTTGACGCCGGCATCGCCAACGAGCTGTTCCCGCTCATCCTCTTTATTGGCATCGGTGCCATGATCGACTTCGGCCCGCTGCTCTCCAACCCCAAAATGCTGCTCTTCGGGGCGGCGGCGCAGTTCGGCATCTTCTTCACGCTGAGTATGGCGCGCCTGTTCGGCTTTGAGTTGGTAGACGCCGCCTCCATCGGCATCATCGGTGCGGCGGACGGCCCGACCTCTATCTTCGTGGCAAACTATTTCCATTCCAACTACTCGGCTGCAATCACTGTGGCGGCATATTCCTATATGGCGCTCGTCCCCATGATCCAGCCGCCGGTCATCAAGATGATTACCACCAAGAAGGAACGCATGATCCGCATGAAGTATGAACAGAAGGACATCTCCCCGGCCGTGCGCATCCTGTTCCCGATCATCGTCACCATGATTGCCGGATTCGTCGCCCCGAAGTCCGTCGCACTGGTCGGCTTCCTGATGTTCGGCAACCTGATCCGCGAATGCGGCGTGCTCCGCTCGCTGTCCGAAACGGCGCAGAATGTCCTCGCGAACCTGATCACCATCTTCCTCGGGATTACCGTTGCGGTCAACATGAAGGCCGAGACCTTCCTATGCTGGGAGACGCTGCTCATCTTCGCGCTGGGCCTCATCTCCTTCATCTTTGACACCATCGGCGGCGTGTTTTTCGCCAAATTCCTCAACCTGTTCAGCAAGAACAAGATCAACCCGATGATCGGTGCGGCGGGCATTTCCGCGTTCCCGATGGCGTCCCGCGTCGTCCACAAGATGGGCCGCGACGAGGATCCGGGCAACTTCCTGCTCATGCATGCAGCGGGCGCGAATGTCGCCGGGCAGGTTGGTTCGGTCATCGCCGGCGGGTTGGTCATGACACTCGTCAGCGCGGCTCTTGGGCTGTAAGGGAAGGAGGCAACACATGTCCATCAATTTTTCTGCATTCCTGGATTCTCTGACCATCATGCTGAGCGGCATGGTCGGCATCTTCGCCGTCATGCTCGTCCTCTATGCGGTCATTATCCTCCTGGGCAAGGCTTTCGCCCCCAAGAAGTAATCGCGAAAACTTTCGCTATGCCAAAACCCCCTGTCCGGTCGGATAGGGGGTTTTTCTCTGCGCTTCTATATGTTTTTCATTGTGTCGTGCTCAAAGACTGCGCCCGCTTCCCGCATGTTTTGGGGGTATTCCCTCTTTCCGGCAAACGCCCACGGAATGCCTCCTCCCTTGCGGATGCGGTGAGCCAGGGCACTCAGGCAAGGAGGATTTATGCTCGCATCTTCGCACTTGACTGGTTATGCAAAAAGCCCTCCGGTAGATGGTGCGCTTAGCCCTCTATCGTCTTGCCCGGCAGCTGCGCCAGGATGATGGCTACGAACATCAACACGCACCCGATCGCCTCACGCGCCGAGGGCACCTGATGCAGCAGCACGATCCCCGCCAGCACGGCGAACACAGACTCCAGGCTCATGAGAAGCGATGCCACAGCCGGTTTGGTCTCCTTCTGCCCCAGTACCTGCAAGGTATATCCCACCCCGCTGGACAGCACCCCGCCGTAAAGGAGCGGCGCCCAGGCCGCGAGGATGTTTCCCATATCCAGCGGCCGTTCACAGAGCAGCATGGGGACAAATGAGGTCAGCCCCGCCACAAAAAACTGAATGCAGGAAAGGCGCAGGCCGTCCAACTTGCCCGCGAAGTGGTCAACCACCAAGATGTGCACGGAAAAGCCCAGCGCGCACAGCCCCACAAAGCCGTCCCCCATCGAGAGTGATAGCTTGTCCTTCATGCACAAGAGGTATAGCCCTGCCGCCGCAAGCGCAATGCAGCCCCAGGTGCGCAGCGGCACCTTCTTTCCAAAGAAAAGCCCCAGCACCGGGACAATCAAGATATACATCGCCGTGATAAATCCTGCCTTGCCGACCGTCGTGTACTGCACACCGACCTGCTGAAACATGCTAGCCACGCCCAGCGCCAAGCCACAGCAAAGCCCGGCCAGCCAGAGCTTTTTCCTTTCCGCCCCCGTCATCGGCCGATAGGTCCCCGCCCGCTTCTGCCGCCGATTGGCCGCCCAGATCACCGGCAAAAGTGAGACCGCCCCGAGGAAGGAGCGGATCGTCTGATAGGTAAACGGGCCAATATATTCCATGCCCACGCTCTGCGCGACAAAGGCGCTGCCCCAGATGACCGCCGTCAAGAGCAGGAGCAGGTCTCCGCGCATGTGTTTTTTCTGCATAACTGTTTCTCCCTCTGATATTTTCCTCATTATACCCCGCCCTGCCCCGCCCGACAAGGATTTTCCCATTTGCCTTTTGCCCACGCGTATCGTATACTGAAGGTAATCCATCGAAAGGAGCGTGCACCTATGATCTATCTGATTGCCGGCGGCACCCACACGGGGAAAACCCACTTGGCGCAGCAGCTGCTTGAAAAGTACCACTTTCCCTATCTGTCCATCGATCATCTGAAAATGGGATTGATCCGTAGCGGCCAGACCTCCCTGACGCCAGCGGACGATGCCAAGCTCACGGCGTATCTTTGGCCGATTGTACGCGAGATTGTCAAAACCGCGATTGAGAACCGGCAAAACCTTATCGTCGAGGGGTGCTACATCCCCTTTACCTGGCAGGAGGACTTTTCACCGGAATACCTCCGGGACATCCGCTTTTTCTGCCTGATCCTCTCGGAAGGATATATCCGCGCGCATTTCGATGCCATCCGCGACTATGCCAATACGATTGAGCAGCGCACAGACGATTCCGCGCTCTCTCCCACCGACCTGATTCAGGAAAACGCGGAAACACTGGCCGCCTGTCAAAAATACGGGCTCGACCACCTGCTCGTGACTGACGCCTACCCGACCGAGTGTCCCCTCTAAAAACAAAAACCCCCATCGCAAAGGCGATGGGGGTTTTCTCTTATTTCCGGTTATTCCGCGCGCTGGCAATCTGCCACAAAGGAGCGGAACAGCTCCAAAAAGGCCGGATCCTCCTGCGCCATATTTTCCGGGTGGAACTGCACACCCCAGATAGGTGCGTCTTCCCGCTCGATCGCCTCAACGATTCCCTCGGGAGACCACGCCGTGACCCGGAAGCCCTCCGCCACGCGGCCCAGCGCCTGATGATGGAAGGAATTCACGCCGATTTCTACCTTGCCGAACACGCGCGCCATACGGCTGTCCGGCTCCAGTGCCGCCTTGTGCCAGGGCGATGGACGGTGTTGCATATCGCCAAAGTGGGTCGGATATGCCGGAAAAGCCGTCGAGATATCCTGGATCATGTCGCCGCCAAAGGCGACATTCAATACCTGCATCCCCCGGCAGATCCCGAAGATGGGCTTAGAAAGCGCTGCCGCATGGCGTACCATGGCAAGCTCTGTCCGATCGCGTGCTTCGCTTGTGTGCCCGAGCTTTTCCGCCGGTTCCTGCCCATAGAACTTGGGGCAGACATCCTCTCCGCCGGGCAGCATCAGGCCGTCGATCAGCGCGGCATATGCCTCCGTCAGCGCCTCATCCCCGAGCACCGGGATGAGCACCGGCAGGCCACCCGCCTGGATAACCGAGCGGACATAGTCGCGCCCCAGCGACTGCTGGCCGAGCGGCGGATTTTCCGCGTTCGGGTAAAACGACATCGTGATGCCGATCTTGGGTTTTCTCGCCTCCATGTTTCCCCCCCTATGCCCCGTTATGCACCGGGCAGTTCCTTGCTGGCTGCCATGGCGCGCAGCAATTCCACCGCCTGCTCCACATCCGTGCGGTCAACAACCTCTGCCGGGGTGTGCACATAGCGCGAGGGGATGGAGATGCAGCCCGCGAGCACACCGCTGCGCGTCCGCTGCACCGCCGCCGTATCCGTGCCGCCTGCGCGCAGCACCTCCCGCTGGAAGGGGATCCCTGCCTGCTCTGCGCAGTCGATCATGAACTTGCGCACGCACTGCGGGACGATCACCGAGGAATCCATCATCTTGATGGCCGGGCCCTTGCCGAGTGCGACGCTCATTGCCGGCATTTTGGGCGTATCGCCTGTCAGCGTCACATCCAGGTTGATGTTAAGGTCGGGCTCGATCGCATAGGCCGCCGCGCCGGACCCGCGCAGGCCGACTTCCTCCTGCACCGTGAATACGACATACACATCGTGCGGGGAGGACAGCTGCTTCATCGCCTCGACCAGGATCGCGCAGCAGACGCGGTTATCCATTGCGCCCGAAGCCATGCGCGAGCCGAGGTCAACGAAGTTGCTCACAAACACGCACATATCGCCGACCTGGACCTTTTGCTCGGCTTCCTCGCGAGTCGCGCAGCCGATGTCGACATACATATTGGGAAGCGACGCCACCGCCTTTGCGTCGCGCGTCTCCGGCGTTTCGAAATAGATCACGCCGTGTACGCCGTTTTCAAAGACCACTTCCCGCGCCACGCTGAGCGAAGGGAGGATTCCACCGACATTGCCGATGCGCAAAAAGCCGTTCTCGTCGATATCCACGACGATAAAGCCGATCTGATCCATATGCGCGGACAGCATCAGCTTTTTGCCGGAAGTCCCTCTCTTATGCGCGATCAGGTTGCCGAGCGCGTCCGTATAGACCTCGTCGCAATAGGGGCGGATTTCCTCCGCCAGCACCGACGCGACCTTCCCCTCATTGCCCGAAGGCCCGAAGGCCTGCAAAACCTTTTTCAGCATTGCTTCAAACATTTTTCTTCACCTCTTCATACTTGCGCGCCTGCAAAAACGCATCTGCCAATTTGACCGTATTTTCAAAATCCGCCATCGACGCGACCGAAACCGGCCCGTGGATATACCGACAGGGCACCGAAAGCCCGATCGCGAGCGCCCCGGCGCAGGCCTTGTGGATCACGCCGGCGTCCGTGCGGCCGTTCGTCCCCCGCCGCACCTGATGCGGGATATTTTGCTGCTCCGCCATCTGCTTCATCGCGCGGAAGAGCTGCGGGTTCACGATTGTGCCGTTGTCCATCATCGAGATTGCCGGTCCCTTGCCCACTTCTGTGACCTGCTGATGCGATTCCGCCTCGGGCATGTCGTTGGCCGTCGTCCCCTCGAGGATGAGCGCCAAATCCGGCTGCACCCGGTATGCCGCGGCCTCTGCGCCGCGCGCACCGACCTCCTCCTGCACCGTGAACACGGCATAGAAGTCGCAGTCATAGTCCCGCTTCAAAAGCTCCAGCACCACAGCACAGCCCAGACGGTCGTCCAGTGCCTTGCCCTTCATCATGCCGTCACCGAAATAGGAAAACTGCGTATCAAAGCAGATTGGGTCGCCCACCTTGACATATTTCATCGCGTCCTCGCGGCTCTCTGCCCCGATGTCGACGAACAATTCATCGTGCGGGATCGCCTTTTGCAGGTCCTCGCGCTTTTGCAAATGGATTGCCTTAGCGCCGATCACGCCCGGAATCTTGCCCGCGCCCACGACCACGCGCTTGGACACGCACACCCGGGAATCAATCCCGGCCGAGGTATAGGCCAACAACCCGTCGTCGAGGATGCCCTTCACAAGCATGCCCACTTCATCCATATGCGCGCAGACCATGACTTTTTTCCCCTCGCCCGCTTTGTGGACATAGAGGTTGCCCATCGCGTCCGTCCAGGTCTCCCCATAGGGCGCGGCCAGCTCGCGCAGGATCCGGCGAATCTCCTTCTCGCTGCCGCTTACACCCATCGCTTCACTCAATCGTCTAAGCATAGTGCTTCCTCCCACTTTTCGTCGATGCTGCCGATCATCCCGCTCAGCACCTTCGCGCAGTTATGCAGCGTCTCCATCCGAATGGTCTCCACCGAGGTGTGCATATACCGAAGCGGCGGCGATACCAACCCGCAGGGGATGCCGCCCCGCTGGATCTGCATGAGCCAGGCGTCCGTGCCCGTATGCCCCATGACCGCCTCGACATCCGTTTCGATGTTCTGCTCCTTCGCCGCATCCTCCAACATCGCGAACAACTTTTCGTGGATATTGCTCCCGCGGGTCAAGAGGACTTTGTCCATCGGCGTCGTTTCAAACGGCTTGACGCCGGGCGTCGGCCCGTGGCAGACATCGATGGCGATCGCCATGTCCGGGTGTACCGAATACGCACCCAAAGCCCCGCCGAGGCCACTCCGTTCTTCCTGCACTGAGGCACAGAACACAACCGAGCATTGCAGCTTGCGGCGCTGCAAGCGCTCCATGCATTCCATCATGACGGCGACGAGCGACCGGTCATCCAGCGTCTTGGAAGACACATAGCCGTTCTTGAGGCTGAGCGGCGGCTTGGGCGCAAAGGTGATATAGTCCCCCTCGTGTACCCAGGCGCGCACCTGCTCCACCGGATACCCCACATCGCAGATCAGGTCCTCAATGCGGTAGGCTGCGCCGGTCTTGCCCTTGGTAAGATGTGGAGGGATCGCACCGATCACGCCGGGCAACGGCTTTTCGCCCAGCACGAGCACTTCGCTGCCGGGCAGCACGCGCGGGTCGACCCCACCCACGGGCATCATGCGCAGCATGCCGTTTTCCTCAATCCCCGTGACCATGAGCCCGATCTCATCCATATGCGCCATGACGAGGATCTCCGGGCCGACCTTTTCCCCGATGCGCCCATAGACATTGCCGTAGCGATCCTGCCAGACATCCTGTGTGTATTTCAAAAAACACTGTCGTATCCATTCGCCGACCGCCTGCTCGTCGCCGGTGACCCCGGGCAGCGAGCAAAGCTTTGCGATGGTCTGCAACATATCCATACTGCATACACTCCTTTGAAAATAATGATCCTATGCAGAAGTATACCACGTTTTTTTGCATTTTTCACGCGAAAAAGCCGCATTTTCCGCGTTTTGCGCTTGCAAAATGCCAACCTGGCATATATACTGAATGCAACTATTTCCTTTTTGTACGCTGGGGCCATGGGCCCTGCCATACATTTTCATTTTGGAGGTTTCTCTCGATGAAGCAATACAATGTAGGCGTCATCGGCGCGACCGGCATGGTCGGCCAGCGCTTTGTGAGCCTGTTGGAACACCACCCCTGGTTTCATGTCACTGTCCTCGCGGCTTCTTCCCGCTCTGCCGGCAAGACCTATGCGGAAGCGGTCGGCGCGCGTTGGGCTATGCCCACGCCGATCCCGGAAGCATTGACGGGACTTGTTGTGCGGGACGCCGTCGCCGATGCAGAGGCGATCGCACGCGATGTCGATTTCGTGTTCTGCGCCGTCGACATGCCCAAGGCAGAGATTCGCGCGCTTGAAGAACGCTATGCCAAGCTGGAATGCCCAGTGATCTCCAACAATTCCGCGCACCGGCACACCAAGGATGTTCCCATGATCGTCCCCGAGATCAACGCCGAGCACGCCCAAATCATCGACGCGCAGAGAAAGCGCCTCGGCACCAAGCGCGGCTTTATCGCCGTCAAGTCCAACTGCTCGCTGCAAAGCTATGTGCCCGCGCTGCACCCACTGCTCGGTTTTGGCGTCACCAAAGTGCTTGCCTGCACCTATCAGGCGATTTCCGGCGCCGGCAAAACCTTTGCGACCTGGCCGGAGATGGTGGATAATGTCATCCCCTATATCGGCGGGGAGGAGGAAAAGAGCGAGATTGAGCCGCTCAAGCTGTGGGGGCACATCGAGGGCGACGAGATCGTCGAGGCCACGACGCCCAGCATCACCACGCAGTGCCTGCGCGTCCCGGTGAGCGACGGCCACATGGCGGCGGTGTTCATGTCCTTTGAGCACAAACCTTCCATCGAACAGATTCGCAAGGCCTGGGCGGAATTCCGCGGCCCGGCGCAGGAGCTGGAGCTCCCCTCTGCGCCCAAACAGTTCCTCCACTATTTCGAGGAACCCGACCGCCCGCAGACCAAGCTCGACCGCAACCTGGAAAACGGCATGGCCGTCTCCATCGGCCGCCTGCGCGAGGACACGCAGTATGACTATAAATTCGTCTGCCTCTCGCACAACACGCTGCGCGGCGCGGCAGGCGGCGGCATTTTGATGGCCGAATTGCTGGCAAAGCTCGGGTATCTAGACTAAGCCATGCAATACAGCACCATCCCTTCGAGCGGGGACCGTGTCTCCGTCCTCGGATACGGCTGCATGCGCTTTACGCGCAAGGGCGGCGCCATCGACCAAGAAAAGGCCGAGCGGGAAATGATTTACGCCATAACGCATGGCGTAAATTATTTCGATACCGCCTATATCTATCCGGGCAACGAGGCCGCGCTGGGCAAGCTCTTCCAAAAGGGCTGGCGCAGCCGGGTGTTCCTCGCTACCAAGATCCCGCACTACAAGATCCGCTCCCTTTCCGACCTGGAGCGGATTTTTGCCGAGGAGCTTTCGCGCCTGCACACCGACTACATCGACTACTACCTCATGCACATGCTCCCCAGCGTGCAGACCTGGCAGCGCCTGTGTACACTCGGCGTCTCGGACTGGCTGGAACAGAAAAAGCGCGAGGGGGTCATCCGGCACATCGGCTTTTCCTTTCACGGCGGGACAGAGAACTTCAAGGCGCTCATCGACACCTATCCGTGGGACTTCTGCCAGATCCAGTATAACTACATCGACGAATTCGCGCAGGCCGGGCGCGCCGGGCTTTCCTATGCCGCCGCCCGGAATATCCCCATCATGATCATGGAACCCCTCAAGGGCGGCCGTTTGGCAAACCGCCTGTCCAAAGAGGCCGTGGATGCCTTCGCCGCCTCCGGCAAGGATCGATCTCCTGCCGAATGGGCGCTTCGATGGCTGTGGGCGCAAAAGGAGGTCTTCCTCGTCCTATCCGGGATGAATGACCTCTTGCAATTGGAGGAAAACATCCGCATCGCCTCCCTCCCTCGGGAGGAAATGCTGGACGCAGCCGACCTCCCCTATTTCGAACGGGCGGTACAAGCCATCCGACGGGACACCAAGATCGACTGTTCCGCATGCGGCTACTGCATGCCCTGCCCTGCCGGGGTCGACATCCCCGTGTGTTTTCGCTGCTACAACAACCTCTATGCCGAGGGGTGGTATATCGGGTTTAAGGAATACCTCATGTGCACGACGCTCAAGCCAACGCTGACCACCGCCTCCCGCTGCATCGGCTGCGGCCGCTGTGAGCAGCATTGCCCGCAAAAGCTGCCCATCCGCGAGGACCTAAAAAAGGTACGAAAAAAGATGGAAACGCCTCTGTACAAGATTATCCGGGGCGGCGCAAAGCTGTTGTATAAGTTCTAACATCCGCCATAACAAAAAGGCAGCCACTTGGCTGCCTTTTTTTGCTTATTCGGTTTTTTCTGCGTCCGCCGCGGCGCCTGCATCGGGGCGGATCTCCTCTCGGAGCACCTGATAAATCGCCGCCGTAATGGGAACGGCCAGCATCATGCCTAGAATGCCATATAACACCCCGCCGACCATCACGGCTGCAAACACCCAGATCCCCGGGAGGTGCATGGAGTTACCGACCACGCGCGGGTAGATCAGGTTCCCCTCCAACTGCTGCAGCAGGATGAGATACCCCACAAACAGCAACGCCTTCCAGGGCGATACTGTTAGGATCAACAGGAAACCGACCGCGCCGCCGATATACGATCCGGCGATCGGCACCAGCGCCGTCCCGCCCACGATCACCCCCGTCATCACCGCATAGGGAAAGCCTAGGATCCACATACCAAGCGTGCAGAGCAACCCCAAAATCAGCCCCTCCGTGCACTGGCCGACGATGTAGCGGCGAAAGCAGTCGTTTAGGATGCGCTCCGCCCGAGCGACCTTTGCCTGCGCCGCCGGAGGAAGGTAGTGCCCCTTGAGGCGTGCATATTGCCGAAGCAATGTCGGCTTGCTCCCGAGCAGATAGGCCGAAAAGATCACGCCGACGATGACCCGCGCGACCGAGCTCACGAGGCCGCCGACCCAGCCGACCGTCCCGCCGATCCCGCTCGTAATAAGCTTTGTGAGCTTTGTAAAGATCTGTTCCAGGTCAATCCGCTTCACGACATCGAGGAAGTCCTGCGTCGTAATCGGCAGCTCCTCCACCCAGGCCTGCAATGCGTCCGCCGCGCGCGGAAGCTCCGCCAACAGCAGCTGGATGCAGGTAGACAGCGCGGGGATTACCACCCAGAAGAAGGCGGTGATGAGCGCTGCTCCCGTGAGGTAAGCCAGCGTCAGGCATACGCCCCGCCGCATGCGCACCCAGAGCCGCGCCTTGCACCGCGGGAACAGAAGCCTCTCATAGAAACAGACCAGAATGTTGACTACATAGGCGATGCACAGCCCCAAGAAGAGCGGCGCCAGTGCGCCCAGCAGATGGCCGATGCCTTTTTCCAGCGACGGCCAATAGTAAATCGCCAAATATAGGAGGAACACGGCCAGCAGCGCGCACAACGGCTTTTTGCGCCTGAGCCGCATGTACCAGGGTTCCTTGTGCGGTGTGTTCTCCTGCCTGTTCAAATCCTGCCCTCCCGAAACGCTTCAATCATCTCGCTGCCGATACTGGCGTGATCCATCCGCGCGGGGATGTCCGCCCGTGCGACCCATTTCGCAGCCGAGATCTCCTCTTCCTGTAAATGGAACGGCGGCCGCGGCCCATCCAGCTCCGCCGTAAAGCCGATCATCAGCGTGTCCGAAAAGCTCCATGGCTGATTGGCGTAATAGCGGATGTTTTTGATCCGCACGCCGACCTCCTCCATCACTTCCCGTTTCACCGTCTGTTCCAGCGTCTCACCCACCTCAACATAGCCCGAAAGCAGGTGGTACCGCCCGGTCGTGGAAAGCTGGCTGCGGATCATAAGCAGGTCTTCTCCATCCCGCACGGCCACGATGACCGCTGGATTGATGCGCGGGTATTCGCGACACCCGCACTTGGTGCAGACCAGCGCGCGTTCCCGCTGGCTTGCCCGCATAGGCGCGCCGCAGGCGCCACAATAGCGGTGCTGCCCCTCCCATCGGCCAAGCTGCCACCCCGTCACACCGGCAAAGCCCACCCATGGGGCCAGTTCACGCAGCAAGCGCACCTTTTGCAGGATGAGCTCCCGGCCTGGCAGCGCCTGCGGCAAGCGAGAGAGCAGGTAGAAGCCCTGCCCATCGATGGAAAAGAGCCGTTCCGCCCCCTCTGCCGCCTCCAGTGTCAGGTCTGAAAACTGCGGGATCCGCCAGCCCTTGCCCTCCTGGCAGAGCAGGATGGTATCCTTCTCGTAATACAGTGCCGCATCCCCTTCGCCGGGGGCGCTTTGCAAAAACGCATTGTCATATCTATGCGGTGCGATCTCATGAATCATTTCCCATTCCTCCTTTGCAATTCAGCATCTCTCCCTCGCCAGGCGGGCCAGCCCATAGAGCGCTTCGTCCTGCCTAGCTGGGCAAACGACCGAAAGCCCCGTTCTATGGGCGAGCGCCTGCTGCAGATAGACCCATTTCGTCAACCGTCCACCGCATAGCAAGAGCCGGCTGATCTTTGGCTCGATCTCTAAAAATTCCCGTACGGCCTTTCCATAGGCCTCTGCCAGCGCGTCCAGTCCCGCGGCCAGCAGGCTCTGCGGCGTCAGGTTATGCGCGCCGATGCTCGCAATCACTCCCGCGCCGCCGCCGGAAAAGTATTCCGGCGTGATGTGCAGTCCCGCCGCATCCAGAGGCGGCCCCGCCTGCAGTGCTTCCCAGACCGCCTGCGCTTCCACCGGACCCCCGGTAACCAACGCTGCGCAGTCTCCCACAAACCGCACGAGTAGATCCAGCGTCCGGCCGCCCGGCTGCCGCGTCTTGGTGAGCAGCGACTGCCCGTGGAAATACGGACGCTCCTCCATCTCCGACTGCCCCGGCCGGTTGGACGGCATGCACAGGATGCCCGCTGTCCCGAGCGTCAGGATGATGCTATTCGCCGTGTCCTCCCCCAGGCCATAGACGCTTGCCTGATGGTCGCCGATGTCGCCGTACAGCGGGATACCCCGATAGGCTCCCGCCACCTCGGTATGCGGAATCACCCGCGGCAGCATCAGCCGCTCCGCCCCGATGCGCCGCTGTGTCTCGCGGTTCCAGTCGTGCGCTTCGCAGTCATATAGCCCGAGAGACGCCGCCATGCTCTCGTGGCAGACATGCGCCGTCCCACCGGAAAGCCGGTACAACAAATATCCGCCCAGTGTGTGCAGCAGGCGGTCCTCCCCGAGCGGCGCCCCTTTGTGCCGCGCAAAAAAGCTGCATGCGCAAAGTCCCGCCTTAAAGCGCGTGCCCATCCGCCGGATGGCCTCCGGCCCGATCCGCAGGGCGATCTCGGAAAGTTCCGGCTCGGCCAGCCGGTCCTGCCAGCTCACATACGGAGAAGGTTCCCCTCCCGCCAGATCCGTCATCACATACCCGTGCATCTGTGAATCCAGATAGATCGCCCCGGCACCGGGAAAGCGCATCAGAGCATCGTCAATCATCTCCTGTGCCAGTGCCGCAATCGCCGTGGCATCCACCTCAAACCGTGCGTCCTCCCCGGTGGGCAGGCGGCTCGGCATCGGCCGCGACTTCTTTTCCAACATCTGCTCGCCCTCGAACACGGCGCATTTCAAATAGGTACTCCCTACATCGATTGCAAGAATCATCGTCTTTCTCCTTTTGCACTATTCTACCGTGTTTTTTCGCGTTTGGCAAACGCGGGATATTCCCGCCCCGTTCCGCATATGCTTGCACAAAAGGAGGCGTTTTCATGCCGACGACAAGACCCTATCGCAGAACCTCTCTGCTGCTCAAAGGACACACGCCAGGGATCCTCACGCTGGAGCAGCAGAGTGCTCTTTCCTATGCGCTGCAAGGCACTCACCTCCCGCAGGGCGCGGCGCTCCTCCTGTTTTTCCGGGGGCAGCCGCCCATCCGGACGACCGCGACGCGGGGGAGCCTGCCCGCCCGCTCGATTGACGACTTACAGGGCGCGGCGCTCTGTTCCGCGGAGCGAATCCATGCACAGGCACAGGCCGCCGGATTTGATGTGTCCGCCGCCTGCCGGCAATACTGGGACGCGCAGCCCGAAGAGGCTTCTCCCGACACGACTGCCGAAGCAGGCTCAATTTCCCCGCACACCGTCCCCAGCGAAGGGCAACCCGTGGCGCAGGAAGCCACCGAAGTAGGCATTCGTGCCCCCTCCTCTGCCGCTCCCTCGCAAGGCACCGCAAAAACAGGCATACACACCGTTCCTATGCAGGGAGAAACCGCTGTGCAAAGGGAGACCCCCACCGCTTCCCTGTGCACCGCTTCCGCCGCCCCGCTGCCGGATCCCTTTGGCGGTTATATCAAAAACGCCGTTTGGAAGCGGATCTCCTATCCGTACTTCGCAAACGGCAGTCACTATCTGTCGGGGGAAATTTTATGTGAGGGAAGAACGGCAGTGCGCCTGCTTGCCATCCCCGGGGAGTACGCCGTGTCCCCGCCGGCCTGGCTTGCAGGCTTTGACTGCTTTTGGCAAAGCCCGCACACCCGCCAGGGGTATTGGCTGTTCGCCTGTGACAGCGCTACAGGCCAGCCGGTCTCTATCCGATCGCTTTGTGCATATCCAGCACCAGGCGGATCTCCACCCGCCGCGTCAGTACCTCCCGGTAAGCATAACAGTAGCGCCGCTTCTGCGCCTCCTCCTGTACCAAGATGACAAATACTTCGGGGTATACGCCTTCCAGCACACCATAGGCGTCCAACACCTTGTTGCGCTCTCCCACGGCGTGCAGATGCACGATACCGCCTTGATACGCCCGCAGGCGATCCTGAATCTGTTGTAATTGACTGGGCATACTTCTTCTCCTTTTTCCCTAGCCTGCCCCGTTTTCCCCCGGCCTATCCGCGCTCGACGCGTATTCTGCATAAAATTACAAAAATCCCGTATCTCCGATTGTGCATAACTTTGGGACAAATAAAAAAGTTATGCACATTATCCACAAACCTGTCGAACAATCGGATAGAAAAGGGATTTTTCCTGTGGATAAATCCACAATTCTATCCACATTATCCACATTTTCATGGTTTGCATGTGCATAACTTTTGCCAATGATGAATATTCTGTTATAAACTTGCGTATCAGCCTCAGGCAGACTCCTCGAGCATCAACCGATCGGCAATAAGCGCTATGAATTCTCCGTTAGTCGGCTTATCATTTTTGGTGTAGATGTTATACCCGAAGATTGTGTTCAGATTCTCAATCCTGCCGCGGTTCCAGGCCACCTCGATCGCGTGGCGAATCGCCCGCTCCACCTTGCTCGGCGAGGTCTCAAAATTCCGCGCGATCGAAGGGTACAGCTGCTTAGTAATGCTGTTAATAATCTCTGGTTTTTTGATGACCAGCTTGATCGCTTCCTTCAAAAACTGGTATCCCTTGATATGTGCCGGAATGCCGATGGACAGGAATATGCTCGTGATGCGCTCGTCGAGCGACTTGCTCCGCACCAGCGCCGGCTGCTTTTGGATGTCCAGCTTGCGCAGGTCAAAGAAGTCCAACAGCCGCTGATACAGCGTATCCATGCTGAACGGTTTGTTCATATAATAGGTCGCGCCCAGCGCGATCGCACGCGCATAGAGACTTTCGCTACTGACTGCCGAGAGCATGATAATCTTGGGCATTGGGCCGTATTCCCCGCCGGAGAGCTTCTCCAGCAAAAAGAAGCCGTCTGTCTGTGGCATGATCAGGTCGGCTACAATCGCGTTGGGATGTAGCAATTTGACCATCTCCAATGCCTCTCTTGCATTTTCCGCCGTTCCTACGACCTCGATTTCCTGCTGTGCATTCATAAAAGCACTGATTTCCGCCGCCAAGGGCGCGTTGTCGTCTACAATCAATAATCTGATCTGTTTTGCCATTGGTTTTTCTCCAAATTTCTTTTTTATTTTGCTGCAGCGTCATTCTCTTATTTTTCCATCTCACTCTATTCGCATTATATCACATGCTTTTTCAAAAAAATATAGCAGCAAACCGGCAGAAAGATTTTTTTTTGCAAGAAAAATGCCCCTCCTGTGCAAAGAAGGGGCATTTTTGATCATTTCCTCCACTTTCTTGTCCTGAGCCGCCATCCGGCGAACACCACACCCATCGGGAGCAGCAGAAACGCAAGACTCCACAGCAAAACCTGCATCGTGCGCCCGCCCAGCAGGCGGTGCGGCACCGACAGCGCCTTGCCCTCGATCGATACCGCCGGCGTCAGGGGCGAGAGTTCTTCCAAAAGGCCCTCAAAAAACGCCCAGTTGCCGGAGATGCCGATCGTTTCGTCGCCTACCATTAGTGAGTCCGTGAGCACCGCCAGGCGGGAATCCCCCTGTACGGCCAGCGCGCCGACCACAAAGCGCCCCTTGGTGTCCGTGCCCTGCTGGAAGTTGAAGTCCTCTACCTTTTGCGCCAACCCTTTGGCAAAGCAGACTCCCTCGGTCACCAATAGGGGGCTTACCTGTGTGTCCGCTCCCGCATCCGCCACATCCTCCACATCCAGGATGTCGAGGCTGGCGGCCTCGTTGATAATCACTTCGCTCTCCTGCATGCCCGCCAGCATTGGCCGGACGCGCAGCGAGGTCCGCCGCAGGTTGATCGTGCGCACATCGCCCGAGAAGAGCAGATCGTCGTTGACTTGCATCCGATACTGCCAGAGCAACTCGGAAAAGAGGGGTAGGCTCGTCGAATAGACCTGCAGCACCCCCTGCGTCGTGTTGAAGCTGGCACGGTCAAACAGGAGGAGTACCCGCCCACCCGCCTGCATAAACTGTGCAATGGCTTCGTATTCGCTGTGCTCCAGATCCGCCTTGGGCGACACCGCAACGAGGATGTCCGTCTTGGGGTCGAGCGCCTTGGTCGAGGAGGCCAGGCTCCATTCCGCCACCTGATAGTTGCCCATGTCGAGCAACTGCAGGAAGGATTGTAAATCCCTTTCCGCCGTCTCTCCATGCCCGACCAGCAGCCGTACATTGCAAAACGCCCCCTGCACAATCCCCTGAATGGCGGCGGTGAGCTTTGCCTCCGCCTTAAAAGCGACCGCCTGCCCCGCCTCGTCCCAGAGGTACATATCCTCCTGCGAAAAATACTGCACGAGCGTCTGCGCTTGGTTGGTGATCCAGATCCCCTCCTTTTCTGTCGACAGCAGGGAGATATCCGGCAGTAGCTGCCGCATGCCCACCGGGATCGACATCACATGCACATAGGGAGAAGCCGCGCCGTATTCGCGCAGCATTTGCTCAATACGCGCGTCCTCATTTCCTGGGGAATATACCATATACAGGTAGATGTCTTCGCTCAGATTTTGCAGAATCTGCTCGGATGGTGTCGAAAGCGTATAGACGCCGTTACATGTCAGGTCGACCTTCCAGGCGTGCTTCTTTTCCAGCGCAGGCAGAATCAGGTTTGCGGCAATCAGCACCACCGCCAGAGCACCCCAAAAAAAGCGCCCGCCAAGATCCGCGCTCCACGCGCGCGGGCTCCGCTTTGCCCCATTTTTTTTGCTCATATCCGCCGCTGCCTCCACATCCGCAAAGATTGTGCCGTCAATATCTGAAACAGCGCCGCCGCCGAGAGGAAATAGACCGCCGCCGAATAGCTGAACAGTCCGCCGCCAAACTCCGCAAAATGCCCGAACAGCGAGATGCAGGAAAGCAGCTTTTGCAGCAACACATTGTTCAAATGCGGCAGCAGCACATCGATAATCCACCAGGCGAACAACCCGGCCACGCTCACCAGCAGCGCGCGGAACGCATGCCGCGACATGGACGAGACCCAGACGCCGAACGCGCACACCGCCGCCCCCAGGAGCAACACCCCCAGGTATAACAGCAGCACCTCCGTCCAATAGATCCCCGACAGCGTCATCAGAATCATCGGCAGCAGCAGCGTCAGCGTCGCAAACAGCGAAAATGTCAAAAAAGCCGCGAAGCATTTGGCAAAGATCACGCTCTGCATGCGCACGCCCGAGGAAAACAACAGCCTGTCCGTCCCCTGGTTCTTTTCTTGGGAAAAGCTGTTCATCGTGAGCAAAGGAATAAACAGCAGTAGGATATAGACGATCTCCGTGTAGACCGCCCGGACGCTCCCGATCTCCTGCGAGAACAGGACATCGCCCAGATACAGTCCGGCATAGAGCATCAATGCCGCCGCCATGCCATAGAGAAACATATTGTGAAAATAGCTATGCAATTCCCGCTTGATGATTGCCTGCACCGCTCACACACCCTCTCCCTGGTTCTGTCCGGTCAATTGGAGGAAGATGTCCTCTGGCGAAATGTGCAGATAGCGCATTTCCAGCACGGGGACCTGTGCCGCCGCCGCCGCAAACCACACCTGTGCGCGGATGTCCTCCTGCCCGTCGGAATCGATCAGGATGTCCCACACGCCCTTTTCCGGCGCCGAGCGGAAATCGATGTCCAAGATCCCTGGGATAAACTGGAATGCCGCCTTGGCCTTGGCCGGTGCGCAGGCAACCCGGAGGCGCACCCGCGCCTTGGCGTCCGTGCGCGCAAACAGGTTGCTGCCAGACTCGTTGGCAATCCGCCCTTTGTTGAGCACAATCGTCCGCTTGCAAAGCTCTGAAAAACCAAAAATCGACCGGGAAGCCACGACAAGCGTCGTCCGCTGCGCCACCGCCCGCAAGAGCGCCTGCTGTCCTACAATCTCGTCCATACGCAGGCCGGCAAAGGGTTCGTCGATGAACAGCACCTCCGCCTCCGGCGCCAGCGCCGCCGCAAGAGCCGCCCGGGCACAGTCCTGTGCGCCCAGCGTCTGCAGCGAATATTCCGCGAGCGGCAAAATGCCCACGAATTGCAGCGACTCCTCCACACGGTGGCGCGCCTTCTTCCCGCTCCCGAGCCCGTGCAGCCCCGCCAGAAAGCAGCCGTATTCCCGCACCGTCATGTCCGGGTACGGCGTACAGTTCTGCGGGATATAGGCGATCTTGGCGCGATAAGCCATCGGCTGCCGGCGCAGGTCCGCACCGTCGCATTCAGCGTTGCCCGTATAGTTCAAAAGGTATCCCGAAAGAATGTCCAGAAGCGTCGTCTTCCCCGCGCCCTCCAGGCCGAAGATCCCCGTCGTCTCTCCAGGCGAAATATGAAAAGAAATGCCGCCGAGCGCGGCAACATCCCCATACTGCTTTGCCAGGTCTTTCACCGTCAGCATCCTGCGTCTCCTCCCTTCGCCACGAAATCTATTCTAAGTATAGCAAAGGGCATATTTTCCCGGTGTAAATAAATTATGAATAAACATTTTTTGCCTAGCGGGCATTTTTTGCAGGTTTTTTCGATAGATATAACTAGACCAAAGCGTAATTACGCGACATGCGGAGGAACCTATGGATTTGAACAGCAAAACAATCACGGCGGAGCACAGCCAATGGACGCGGGACCTCCAGGTCCTTGTCGAGGGCAGCCTGTCTCTCCCAGAGGGGATGACGCCGATACAGAGCCTCCTGGAAGTATCCGGGACAAATGAGATCACAGAAACCACCCTGGAAAACGGAAAGCTCTCGCTGTCCGGCGTCGCCTATTTCAAGATCCTCTATCTGGATGCTGAGGGTGGCTTTTCCGGCTTTGACGCGGAAAGCGAATTTTCCCGCACGATAGAGCTGCCAGATGCGCCGGACGAGGCGCAGGTCCTGGCCTGGGGGACATTCTCGGACATTTCTGCGGAACAGTCCGACCCGTCCCACATCGCCATCCACAGCGTGATCGATGTAGATATCTACCATGGCGCGAACGCACAGTATTCCCTACTGGATATACCGGCTGATGACCCCGGCCTGCACGCCAAACAGCAGGCATGCCGCCTAGCGACGCTCTCCTGCGTTCGCGCTGCAAAGACCTATGTGCAAGCGCAGGTGCGTGTCCCGCAGAGCATGCCGGCCGTCAAGCGCATCCTGTCCGAGCGCGGCTATGCCATGCTGCGCAAGGTCACGGTCGAGGAAGGGCGCGCCGCCGCGGAGGGCGAGCTCCGCATCTTCCTCATCTACGAAAGCATGGACAAAAACGCGCCCCTGCAGACCTTTGAGGAGACGCTACCCTTTGGCGATGTCCTGCACGACGACGCGCTCCGAGCGGATTCGCAGGTCTTCTGCCTGGCAAATCTAGAAACGCTGGCCAGCGAAATCGACGCGCAGGATGGCGACCTCATCAACATCTCCGCTGCAATCGGATTGCACTGGATCGGCCGCGCTTTTTCCGAGACTTCGGTCGTGACCGACCTGTTTGACGAGCGCCACGAAACGCAGCTTTCGCACACGGCGCTATGCGGCTGCCTGCTCTCGGAAGGCACCTGCCTCAAAAAGATCTTGCGGCTCAGCGCCGAGATCCCCGCCGGATCGCCGGAGGTCTCCCGCATCCTGTTCTCGAGCGCCTACCCTAGCATCCTTTCAGCGCATGCCGAAGGCGGCGTACTGCACCTGGAGGGCGCAATCCATCTGCTGCTATGCTACACCACGGCGCAGGCTGGCATTCACAGCACGGCGCTGCTCTTGCCATTCGAAACAGAGCTTTCCTATCCGCAGGCTCTGGACGGCGCGGCGCTGTTCTTCCAGAGCTTTTGCGAATACACGCTGGCCGAGGGCTCCGGGCGGGAGATCGAGCTCAAATGCTGCCTCGACCTGTGCGCATGGGAATGTGCCTCGCAAGAGGTCTCTGCCGTATCCGCCGCCTCATTAAGCCCGCTTGCTGAGCCGAAGCCTTGCGGGATCCTCGTCTACTATCCCGATGGGACAGAGAGCCGCTGGGACATCGCTAAAAAGTTCAAGGTCGACCCGGCGGAAATCGCCCATGCGGAAGGCGATGGCCCGCTCCCCAGGGGAAAAAAGCTACTCCTCTTAAGCCGCTAAGGCCTCGCCCTGTTTTTTCGTCGTGCCCGGAAAAAACGCTTGACACCTCTTCGCATACTCTTTATAATAATAAGGCAGTGGCTTGTTGGAGTGGTATCGAAGAGGTCATAACGAGCACGACTGGAAATCGTGTTGCCGTGATGAGCGGCGCGCGGGTTCGAATCCCGCCCACTCCGCCAAAATGCCGCAGGCTTACGAAGGCCTGCGGCATTTTTTATCGCCTTGGATGTGCGCGCCCAGCATTGTAGTCCCTTCTATCCCATGGTATAATGGAAATTATGATTTATAACATCGACTTTGACCTGTGCGCGGTGGTCATTTCCGTCATCTCGCTGTTCTTCATCCTCCTCAAAAAGGGGTTACAGCGCGAAAGCAACCGCCTGCTCTTCTATATCATCCTCGCCTCACTGGCCTCCGCCGTCTTTGACATTTGGAGCTCCTTTGGCAATTCGCACATCCGCAATTACAGCGATACCTACCGGGATATTTTGAATTTTCTGTTCCTATTTTTGCACACCAGCACTTCCTGTCTGTTTGCGTGGTATATCCTGGTGCTGCTGGGATTGCACCGGCATCTTTCCCGATGGAAACTCTGCCTGTTCCTCTTACCGGAGGTTTTTGGCATCTTTCTCCCGCTCGCGCTTAACCCGCTGTTCCGCTGGGTCTTTTACTATGATGCGGCCGGGATCTATTGTCATGCTTTTATGATCTATCTGCTCTATTTCTGCGGATATCTGTACATGCTCTTTTCCATCTACCTGTTGCTGTGTCATCGCAAGCTGCTCGTGCAGTCCCAACACCTGATTGCTCTTGGCTTGCTCATCTTTGGCATTGTACCTATTATTGTGCAACAATTTTTCTTTCCACACCAACTGTTGGAATTATTTTTTCAATCCATCGGTATTTTTGGATATCTTTTAGCCATCGAAAATTTGGATGATATCTATGATTTCTCCACCCGCACTTATAATCGGGTCGCTTTTCTGCGTGACACAGCACATTTACTGTCACGCCAAGAGCCCTTCCGCGTCCTAATTGTCAAGCTCTCCCGTCTTTCATATTTGGAGATGGCGCTTTCCGATTTACCCTATTCCAATGGATTTATCGCATCTATTGCCGAATACCTGCACAAACTATATCCTCAGCAGAAAATCTACCACTGCATACAAGGACATCTCTGTCTACTACAACCTCTCGCGGAGAACTATCCATCCACAGAAAACGCTCTACCCTTTCCGGATACCCACAATTATCGCAACCAGGAATTCTCCATCCCCTTGGAGCACTGCAGTATCGATGTGCCTAATGAAGCCACATCTCTGCAAGAGATTCTCCGCGCCATTGAGCTCCCATATGACTCACAGGAGATACCCGCCCGCATCACGGCGGGGGAACTCCCTCTCGACAAGTTGCCCCCCGAGGAGAACCCCTCCCATCGACAGTTCACCGAGGAAATGATGGAAATGCTCTCCGCCTTCATCGGCGGGGCTGCTCTGCTGACGCCCGCGGAATGGAACGTCTTTCAATACTATATCGACAAGCGCGAGATCTCGGAGATTCCCTCTCTCGCGTTTATCAGCATCAACACCGTACGCAAGCACAATAAGAGCATCTATAGAAAGCTTGGTGTGTCCACGCGCGAGGAATTGCTGCTCTACCTCGATCTGTTGCGCCGCAGTCATCGGCTGGAAGAGCTGTACCGTGCCTGCCACCAAAAAAAGTGACACTTGTACATATTTCTTACATTTTAATAAGTTTTTTCCGTATTATCATAAAAGTACCCTTGGGGTACTTTGCTTTTTTCTGTGTTTTGCTATACTGAATATGAGATAAATTTTAGTGGAAAGGAGTTTATTTACACGTATGCGAGTAAATGTATGGCGCACAAAAAAATTGGCGTTGGTATTGGTTGGACTACTCATGCTTTCCCTCTGCACGGCATGCGGAGCGAAGGGTAAGAATCAGGATCCCACCAAGATTACGGGTGAAGTCTTTGACGCGGGTAATGTGAGCGCAATGGCTCCAAAGGGCTGGAAAGCATTCCCCGTTTCAGATGTTTTTGATGCATATGAAGGGGATAATAATCCAAACTCGATTTACCTTTGCAAGGGTGCCAAGAACGAATTTGACCTCTTTTCAAAGCCGCTTGTAACCATCACCTATTATGGGCCAGACACCATCTACTACTCTGCAAAAAGCCTGTTTGAGGATGCCAAGGATATTGAAGGTTTCACACTTGGCGATTACGATTGGACGGGGTATGAGTATGCAAGCTTTGAAGACGCCAATACCATTATGGTGGAAGCGGTCAAAGATGATATCACCATCACCGCTTGCTTCCTCACAAAAACAGGGAATCAGACGCTCTCTCTAGAGGATCCTGATATTCAGGCCATTCTCGCAAACATCAAAGTCACAGAATAAACGCACACTCTTGTGCAGAAAGGTATTTTATGGAACAAAACATTCAGCCGCAGGGCAAAAATTTCCTTAAAGTTACAGGCATTTTAATGATCATCGCTGGGGCGATTGCGATTATCACCTCGTTGATTGCAATTGCAGGCATTGCATTTTTGATTTCCATTGGTGCAGGGACGCCCTTCCTCTATGTTGCCAGCATCTTCATGGTTCTAAGCTCTGCTATGGAATTGGTTGCCGGAATCCTCGGCGTTAAGAATTGTGCGCGTCCGGATAAGGCACAATCTTGTATCGTTTGGGGTGCAGTCGTTGCTGCATTCTGTGTCCTTGGTAGCATCCTCACCGTGGTTGGCGGTGGCTCCTTCCCTGTCTTTTCCTTGCTACTCGGCTTGGTTTTGCCGGCATTGTATATCATTGGTGCGGTAAAGAATCAGCAGAAGTAAGTTTCTATTTTTTCAAAAAGGACGCCTTCCTGTGGCGTCCTTTTTCGTGCCAAAATACGCAAAAACCTTTTGTGCTGCACTTTCCAATTGATGTTACGCAAATCATCGAGGGTTTTACGCGTTCCAAAAAGCTTTTACAGGTGGATCAATGCCTTTGCCCACTCCCTAATCCTAGCGGTCAGCATGGGGATCTTGAGCCACGTCTGGCTTATCGACAGGAAGGGGCTGGCCACCGCCATCACCTATTGCGGCATGTGACTCGATGGGACTTTTGCTCATCAATCTGCATCAGCGCCGCGCCAAAAAAGCGCATAATAAAAAAGTTCCCCGCGGGGAACTTTTTTATTATCTATGTTTATTCCACGGTGACCGACTTTGCCAGGTTGCGCGGCTTATCGACATCGCACCCCTTGCAAACCGCTGTATAGTATCCATACAGCTGATACGGCACCGCCGCGAGGATCGGCGCGAACAGATCTTCTGCATCCGGCAGTTCGAGCACAACATCCGCCGCCTTTTGCAGCAATTCTTTGTTGTGCTTCTGCGTCATCGCCACGACAAACGCGCCGCGCGCCTTAACCTCCTTGATGTTGCTCACGAGCTTTTCCAAAAGCGCGCTCTGCGTTGCCAGCACCATGACCAGCGTATTCTTTTCGATGAGCGCGATCGGGCCGTGCTTGAGCTCTCCCGCCGGATAGGTCTCCGAATGGATATACGAGAGCTCCTTGAGCTTTAAGGAGCCTTCCATCATGAGCGCATAGTCCATGCCGCGGCCGAGGAAGAATTCGTTGACATCCATGAACCGCTGCGAAGCGAGCTGCTGCACCACAGCCTTATCTGCCAGCACCTCTTCCAGCTGCTTCGGCAATTTTTTCAGATTCTCCACAAACGCCGCATACTGCGCTACATCCAATTCGCCGCGCATCCGGCCGATCTCCGCCGCAATCATGTACAGGCACAAGACCTGCGTCAAATACCCCTTGGAGGTCGCGACGGCCACTTCCATGCCCGCCTGCGTATGCATCGCAAAATCCGC
>CAOKKG010000002.1 GCA_948468985.1 uncultured Eubacteriales bacterium
CCGGACACCTTGTCTTCCTTCTTCTTGCCGCAGCCGGCCGCCAGGCAAACCAGCAGGCAGAGCGACAAGACAAGTGCTGTAAATTTTTTCATACCAATCATCTCCTTTGATTATGATTTTACGCGTTTATCCACCCTGTGCGCGATGCGCATGCCGACCTCCTGAAAGACCTGCACGATGATGACCAACAGCGCCACCGTGACCAGCATGACATCCGTCTGATAGCGGTAATACCCATAGTTGATGGCAATCGTGCCCAGGCCGCCGCCGCCAACAAAGCCCGCCATCGCCGAATACCCAAGGATGGTCGTCACCGCGATGGCCGCGCCCGTGAGCAGCGAAGGCATTGCCTCCGGCACGAGCACCTTCGTCACGATCCGAAAGGTCGGGGTACCCATCGCCTGTGCCGCTTCGATCACGCCGGCGTCGACTTCCTTGATGGAGGATTCGACCATGCGCGCCACAAAGGGGATGGCCGACACCACGAGCGGCACGATCGTGGCGGTCGACCCGATGGAGGTGCCCACAATCTTGCGCGTGAACGGGATGATTGCCACCAACAGGATGATGAACGGCACCGACCGCAGCAGGTTCACCAAAAACCCGAGCACCGCGTTGAGCGGGCGAACGGGGCGGATGCCTTCCTTATCCGTCACCGAAAGCACCAGCCCGAGCGGCAGCCCGAACAGATACGCAAGAAAAGTCGCAACCAGCGTCATATACAGGGATTCCCAAATCCCCGTTCCAAGCAGTTTAAGCATTTGCGGTGTGAACATCCGGCTCTTCCTCCTTATATGTGATGCCGCGGCTTTCCAGATATGCCCGGATGCGCTCGATCGCCGCCGCGTCCTCCGGCAGTTGCAGGATCATGTGCCCAAAGGCTTTTCCGTCGATATTTTTCGTGTCCGCGAACAGGATGTTGACCGGCGTGCGGCATTCCAATGTCATGTTGGAAATGACCGGTTCGAACGAGGACATCCCGTCGAACACGATGCGCACCGTCCGGCTCCCCGCCATGCGTTCCACCGCCCCGCCCTGCGGGAGGATGAGCTGCTTTGCAATCGCCGACTGCGGGCGGCGAAATACCTCCTGCACATCGCCCATCTCGACGATCCGACTCTGATCGATGACAGCCACGCGGTGGCATATGCGCTCGAACACGCGCATTTCGTGCGTGATGATGACGACCGTGACGCCCATCGTCTGGTTGATTTCCTTTAAGAGGCGCAGGATGGACTGCGTCGTGTTCGGATCGAGCGCGCTCGTCGCCTCGTCGCAGAGCAGCACCTTGGGGTAGGTCGCAAGCGCGCGCGCGATGGCGATGCGCTGCTTCTGCCCGCCCGAGAGCTGCGCCGGGTACGCCCCCGCCTTGTCCGGCAGGCCGACGATGTCCAATAATTCCTTGGCGCGCTCGATCATCTTCGCCTTGGGCCAACCGGCGATCTCCATCGGATAGCAGATGTTTTTAAGAGCCGTGCGCTGCGCAAGCAGGTTGAAGCCTTGAAAGATCATGCCGATGGACTGCCGCACCTGCAAAAGCTCCCGCCGCGAAAGCGACGCCAAATCGACCCCGTCGAACAGCACGCGCCCGCTGGTCGGCCGCTCCAACAGGTTCATGCAGCGCACCAGCGTGCTCTTACCCGCGCCAGACAAGCCGATGATGCCGAAGATCTCCCCCGCGCGGATGCCGAGGTCGATGCCCTGCAATGCGACCACCGTGCTGTCCTTGCCCGGGAAGACCTTTTCCAGATTCTCAATTTGAATGATATTGTTTTCCATGCGTATTCTTCCTGCCCCGAAGGGGACTTTGTCGAGGCTTTCCGCCCGGCAGATGCATTTTTATGCTTCTCAGGCGCATATACATCCACATCTATAAAATATTTACATTATCATACTACACCTATTCTGGGAATTCAAGTAAAAAGCGCCGCATTTCGACGCCTTTTCCCCACCCGACGGCACGGCGCAAAAAGCCTCTTGAACAAATCCCCAAATGGGCGCATAATAAAGAAAAGGCGCGGCCGCCCGGCCCGCCATTTGCAAAGATAAAGATTGAGAGGAGCTTTTTATGCAGAATACACTTCACCTGGGCTGCGCGGAAGGCGTGGTCGACACGCGCGGCGGCGAGTTGATTTCCTACAAAAATAACGGCCGCGAATACATCTGGACGGGTGATCCGGCCTATTGGAACGGCCATGCGCCGGTGCTGTTCCCGTTTGTCAGCGCGCTCAAGGATTGGAAAGTCAAATTCGGCGGCAAGGAGTATTCCCTGACCACCAAGCACGGGTTTGCCCGCAAGAGCGAGTTCGTCTTATCGGATTGCACCGACACCAAGGCGACCTTCACGCTTTCGGCTTCGGAGGCGACGCGCGCACAATATCCGTTCGACTTCCGGCTGGATGTCTCGCACGAAATCACGGAGCAGGGGTACACCACGACCTATCATGTGAAAAACGAGGGCGCGGAACCCATGGTCTTTTGCATCGGCGGCCACGCGGGGTATTGCGTCGACGGCTCCGCCGAGGATTACAAACTCGTATTCGAGCATCCGGAGGACCTCGACATGTACTATACCGACGCGGACAGCCTGTTCAGCGATGCCTACAAGCTCGCTAAGCGCATCGAGGGCGACACCTATGACATCGTCTATGCGGACTTTGATGTGGACGCCATCGTGCTGAAAGCGCCGAAGAGCCACAAGGTCAAGCTCGTCAAAAAGAGCGACGGCACGGGGCTAACCTTTGACTACAACGGCTTTACGAACCTCACGCTGTGGACACCGCCCAAAAAGCGCGCCCCGTTCTTCTGCCTGGAGCCGTGGAACGGCCTGCCCGCCTATACCGACGAATCCGGCAAGTTCGAGGACAAGCCCGGCTGCATCCGCCTGGATGCGGGACAGGAATATTCCGTGAGCTATTCCATCACCGTCCTTTCCTAAACAAACTCTTTCCCCGGGGTGCATGCCTCGGGGCTTTTTCTTGCCTATGAAAATCTATACGCCAAGCTATTACGCCCGCTTCCGCTGCCTGGCCGGGGATTGCCGGGACACCTGCTGCCGCGGTTGGGAGATCGACATCGATCCGGATTCCTATGCCCGCTACCTCGCGCAGCCGGGCGAGATCGGCGATCGCCTGCGCGCCGCGATCGATGCGCAGGAAACGCCGCATTTCCGCCTTGTGGGGGCGGAGGAGCGCTGCCCGTTTTTGAATGCGCAAAATCTGTGCGACCTGTATGCGGAACTCGGCCGCGAATCGCTGTGTCAAATCTGTGCGCGGCACCCGCGATACATTGAGCAATACGGCGACTTTGCGGAGATGGGCGTGGGCCTCGCCTGCGAGGCAGCTACCCGCCTCGTCCTACTTACGCGCGCGCCCATGCGGCTCTCCTGCGCGGACGGCCCCGCGCCCTTTGCCGACGCCGACGCGCCCGACCCGGCGGTCTGCCATGCGCTATTCACCCTACGCGCACGGCTGTTCCGCCTGCTTCAGGATCGCAGCATTCCCCTCTTTGGCCGCCTTGCGCAGGCGCTCACGCTGTGCCAAACGGTGCAGACTCGCCTCGAGCGGGCCGCGTCGATTGAGGAGTTTATCGACATCCTAGCCGAAGCGGCAAAGCCAACCTGCACCGGCCTGCCCGGCGAAATACCTGCCGTTTCCGCTGCCGAGGCGAGCGTCGGGCCTGTGGAAGCCCCTGGGCCTGCCGCCTGCACAGCGGACATCTTCCGCACGGCGCAGGCGCTGATCGCTGCTTTTTCCCCGGCGGAATCCATGGAGCCGGAATGGCGCGCGCTGCTCGATCGGGCGGCGGCAGACCTTGCCCAGGCGGAGACGCTCCCGGCGCTTGCCGTGCTTTTTCAGGTGGACGCGGGCAGCCCGGCGGCAAGCGATGACCTCACCGCCCTCCCACTGGAAGCAACCCTCTCCCCGGCCGCACAGGATCGTGTGTCCGCCGACGCACCCGCGGCAATGCAAATCGTTCCCGATTCGTCCGCTCCCTCGCCCGCCTTCTCACTTTCCGCCCCGGAACTTCCTGGCGCAGATGGCCTCCTGCCGGAGGTCTTTTTCGAGCAGTTCGCCGTCTACCTCGTCTTTCGTTATTTCGGCAAGGCATCGTTTGACGGCGAGGTACTGCTGCCTATGCAGCTCTGCGCGGCGAGCTGTGCGCTGCTCCGCCTGCTGTTGACGGACGAGCTGCACCGCACCGGTGCACTTTCGCCCGATCGGGCCTGCCGCATTGCGCAGCTGTTCTCCAAGGAGGTCGAATACTGCCCCGACAACCTGGACGCAATTCTGGACGCGTTCGAAAACGAGGACGCGCTTTCCCCGACAAACCTTCGGCAGCTTTCCCGCTTCTTCGCCCGGACGGGGGAAAATTCCCCGATTGACGAACGGCGCGGGCTATGTTAATGTAATAGTATGTAAAAAAGTTCCGGAGGGAGAAGGTAAATGTGTCGCTGTCGCCGCTTACCCAAAACAAAACCTTTGCGGCCATCCGGCGCAGTTTCCAAAAGGTTCCCGCGCTGTCCGGAAAATGAAATGCCCTGTCGTCCCGCCGCATATCGAGTCCGATATGCGGCTTTTTCAAATCGAATTTAGGAGAATCGTATGTTAAGCAAGGTCTATCTGTATAACACGCTGAGCAAAAAGGTCGAGGAATTCATCCCGCACGAGCCGGGCAAGGTCTCGATGTACACCTGCGGGCCGACGGTCTATCACTTCGCCCACATCGGCAACCTGCGCAGCTATATCATGGAGGATGTGCTGGAAAAGGCGCTGCGCTATGACGGATATGAGGTCAAGCGCGTCATGAACATCACGGATGTCGGGCACCTCTCGAGCGACGCCGACACCGGCGAGGACAAGATGCTAAAGGGCGCCAAGCGCGAGCACAAGACGGTCATGGAGATCGCGAAGTTCTATACCGACGCGTTTTTTGAGGACTGCCGCAAGCTCAACATCAAGCGCCCGGATGTCGTGGAACCGGCGACGCACTGCATCGGGGAATATATTAAGATCATCTCCCGCCTGCTGGAAAACGGCTATGCCTATATCGCGGGCGACAATGTGTACTTCGACACCTCCAAGCTCTGCGACTACTATGTCCTCACCGGGCACAGCAGCGAGGACCTCATGGTCGGCGTCCGCGACGATGTCGACCAGGACCCCAACAAACGCAACAAAGCGGATTTTGTGCTCTGGTTCACTAAGTCCAAATTCGACGATCAGGAGCTCAAGTGGGACAGCCCCTGGGGCGTCGGGTATCCGGGGTGGCACATCGAATGTTCGGGCATCAGCCTGAAGCACCTGGGCGAATACCTCGACCTGCACTGCGGCGGCGTGGACAATATCTTCCCGCACCACACGAACGAGATCGCGCAGAGCGAGGCCTATCTCGGCCACAAGTGGTGCAATTACTGGTTCCATATCCACCACTTAAACGACAAGACGGGCAAGATGAGCAAGTCCAAGGGCGACTTTTTGACGGTCTCCCTCCTGGAGAGCAAGGGGTATGACCCGCTTATATACCGCCTGTTCTGCCTGCAATCGCACTACCGCAAGCCGCTCATGTTCAGCTATGACGCGCTGGACAACACGGCCACGGCCTATCAGCGGCTCAAGAAGCGCATCGCCGCCCTGGATCCCGCGGGAGAACCCGACCTCGCCGCGGCGGAGCCGTATCGCGTGAAGTTCGCCCAGGCGCTCGGCAATGATCTCAACACCTCCATGGCGCTCACGGTGCTCTATGATGTGTTGAAGGCGCCGATCTCGGACGCGACCAAGCGCTGGCTCGCCGCCGACTTTGACCGCGTCCTCTCGCTCGACCTCGTAACCGAACCTATGGTGCAGGAGGCCCCCGCCATCGACGCCGAACTCGAAGCCTATATCACGGAAAAAATCGCCGAGCGCACCGCCGCTAAGCAGGCCAAGGACTACGCCCGGGCGGACGCGATTCGCGCCGAGCTCGCGGAAAAGGGCATCCTCCTAAAGGATACGCGCGAAGGGACGACCTGGCAGAAGGCCTGACCTGCCAAAAAAGCAATCAAAAAACGAACCCTCAGGACAGGGTTCGTTTTTTTGTGCGCTTTGGTTTGCACCGGCACTTCTTTTTGCGCTTGCGGGCGTTCTTGCCAAAGTCCACAAAAAAGGTCATGCCCTCCTCCGGCGAGCTTTCCGCCCAGATCTTGGCGCCGTGCTGTTCGGCGATCGCCTTGGCGATGGCCAACCCGAGCCCGTATCCGCCCGCTCCGCGCGTCCGCGCCTCGTCCACGCGGTAGAAGCGATCGAAGATGTGCGCGAGCTTTTCCGGGGGGACAACCTCCTCCGAGGCATTTCGGACGAGCAGCACCGCCCGGTCTTGCCGCACGCTCAGCTGTAGGAACACCTCGCTGCCCGGCGGCGCGTATTTGCAGGCATTGTCCAGCAAAATGACCACTAGTTGCCCGAGCCGCCCTGCATGTCCCTCCAAAAAGACCTCCGGCGCGATGTCGCTTTCGATCGTCACGCCCTTTTCATAGGCGATGGATTCCAACGGCAGCATGTGGTTCCACACGATCTCGCTGAAATTCACCCGGGAAAAGGTGACCGATTCCTTGCCTGCGTCCGATTTCGCGAGGAAGAGCATGTTTTCCACCAATTCGCGCATGCGTTCAGCCTCGGCTTTGATATATTCCACCCACTTTTGCTGCGACCGGATGGTCGCGTCCGGATTTTGCAGCAGGATGTCCGCATTGGTGAGCACGACGGTGAGCGGCGTCTTAATCTCGTGCGAAGCGTCGGCCACGAACTGTTTTTGCTGCACCCATGCCTGCTGCACCGGGCGGATGGCAATCCCTGAAAAGATGTATGCTACACCGAAGGCTGCGAGTGTCCCCGCAAGCAGCACGAGTAGGCCGATATATGCCTGTCCCTGCATTTGCTGCTGTTCCGCCGATATATCAAGAAAGGCAATTTTCTGCCCCGTGCTGAGCATCCGGCACATATAGCGCAGGTGCAGCTTGCGGATCAGCCCCTGTTCCCTGTCTGTGCGCAGGACGGCGTCCACCGCTTCCCGCATGAGCTGTTCGGAGATCTCGGAATAGACCTGCGTGTCCACGAGCACGATGTTGCCCTCCAGGTCGACCTTGACACAGAACCCGGGACTGATGTTTTGCTGTGCATCCGGGCGCTCCGGGTCCATCCGGTGCGGCCGGGTGCGATACCCGCGGTCGAGCGCGCGTTCCAGCTGCCGGTAGTCCGCCTCACGCTGCCGCGCGGCGATGCTCGCGCAAAAGGCCCCGAGCAGCAGCGCGAAAATGCACAGCATAAACAGAGTATTCAGCCAGACGAATTTCCACCGCAGCTTTTTAATCATTGGCCTTTTCCAGGCGGTACCCTACCTTGCGGATGGTCTTGATCTGCGCGCGCGTGTCCAAAAAAGACAGCTTTTTACGCAGGAAGGAGATATATGCCTCGACATTGTTGTCGTTGGCCTCCGTATCCGCGCCCCAAACCTTGACGATGATGTCCTCTTTAGGGAGGATAACATCCGGCCGCCGGATGAGCATGCGGAGGATTTCGAATTCCTTATAGGCGAGATGCACGGACTTTTCGCCGCACCGGAGCAGGCGCGAGGACACATTGAGCGCCAAATCGAGGTATTTGATCTCGTCAAATACGACATCACCCTGCCGCCGCAGGATCGCCCGCAGGCGCGCCAGGAGCTCTTCCTGCGAAAATGGCTTGGTCATATAGTCGTCTGCGCCCGCGTCCAGCCCGCGCACCTTGTCGCTCACCTCGTCCTTGGCCGTGAGCAGCAGGATCGGAACATTGTTCTTTTCCGCGCGCAGGCGGCGCACGACCTCGATTCCATTCTGCCCCGGGAGCATGATGTCCAAAATTATCGCGTCATAGGCGTTACTCATGGCGTATTCAAAGCCGTCATCGCCGTCATAGACGACATCCGTCTTGTATTTCTCTTCCCATAGAATCTGCCGAAGCGCTTCCGCCAGATGCACTTCGTCTTCCACGATCAAAATGCGCATACTGTCCTCCTGTTGGCAATTCCCTTCCCTATGACGGAAAAGCCCCGCGCGGCCGCGCGTTTTCCGCATTCCGTCAAGGCTATTATAACAAAAAAAGAGAGTAAAGACCACTCTCTTTTTTGGCTTTTGTCAATATACGACCATATGATTCATGTCGCCCACGACAACCGTGAAGTCGAGCATCTTTCCCTCGCGCCACACGGAAAGCTCAATCGTGTCGCCGGGGACCGCCGCGCGAATCGTGTCGACCAGAATGTCTTGCTCCGAAAGCGTCACGCCGTTGCAGCGGACGATCACATCGCCCTTCTCCAGCCCTGCCGCCTCGGCCGGACTGTCCGGCATGAAGCTCTGAACTTGCTTGCCCTGCGGAACCTTTTGTTCCGCCGCATCCTCGGCCGAAAGCTCGACATACAGAATCCCGATGCCCGGGCGCTTTACCGACCCGGATTGGATGATGGACAGCGCCGTTTCCACCGCCGCGTCGATCGGGATCGCAAAACCGAGCCCTTCGGAATTGATGGCGTACCCGTTTTCGTCATAGGAGGACACGAGGCTCTTGAGCGTGACGATGCCGATGACCTCGCCGCGGCTGTTTAGGAGCGCGCCGCCGCTGCTGCCGGGGTTGACTGCCGTATCGATCTGCAAGAATTCCTGTTGCGTGTTGTTATAGGTCATCTTGCGCCCGACATAGCTCACATAGCCCACCGTCACGCTGCCCGACAGGTCGGTATCCGCCCCGGCCGGGTTGCCCATCGCGATGGCGAGCTCCCCCACCTTGGTATCCGCCGAGCTTCCAATCGCAACTGGCTTCAGGCCGCTGCAATCCACCTTCAGCACAGCGATATCCATCGTCGCGTCGCCGCCCACGAACTGCGCCGGACATTCGCCCTTGCCCTCGATGTCCACGGTATAGCTCGCGCTCTCGGCAATGACATGGAAGTTGGTGAGGATGTATCCGTCTTCGCGAATCACAAAGCCGGACCCGCGGGCATACAGCGTCTCTACCCCATCCTCCGTTGTGTATCCATTGATGCCGACCATGCTCTCCGCCCAATAGGCCGCGATCTCCGGCACGGGGTTGGCCGTGTTCTGAATCACGGGTGCGGTTCCGCCGATCTCTGTGATCGAAGGATCGGGCGCGTATTCGTCCTTTTTGATGACAGGCGTGTTCTGCTCGGTCTCATAGCCCTGCCAAGGGTAGGGCGAGTTGTCGATCCGGTTGGCCAGCATCGGGATGAGCAGGTTGAGCGAGAGCAGAAAGCCCACAAACATGCAGGCCAGTGCCCCAGCAATGAGCCCTACGACCGTCCAGCTGCGGCGGCGCTTTGGGGGCGCCGGGGTCTGCGGCTGCGAACCTGGGTATCCGGGCGTGCCCGCGGGGTACTGCCCCTGCCAGGCCTGCTGTACATAGGCGTTTTGCTGCACATAAGCGCCCTGCTGTGCGGCATAGCCAGAGGGCGTGCCGGTCTGCGCCTCCCCCCCGGCGGCAGGCTGCGCATAGACCTGCTGGGTATACCCCTGCGGCGCGGCATAGCCAGGGTACCCTGGCCGTACGGCCTCCTGTGGCTGCGCATAGACGGGCTGCGCGGCGCTCTGCTCCGCGGGCCGCGGTGCAGAACCCGCCTGTTCGTCCGCGTTTTGCGGCACGGAAGGCTGCTGCACGCCCGGCGTTTGTTCGTATGGATTGCGATTCGGTTCCATAAGTGCGTTTCTAACCTCTCTTTCCGAGATCATTTTTCTTTCTTTGTGTCCGCAAGTGCCAAAGTGAACGTGAACACCGTCCCCATGCCCGCCTGCGAATTGACCCAGATCTTTTCGTTATGCCGGTGGATGATCTCCCGCACGATGGACAGGCCGATGCCCGTGCCCGGGATCTTGCGGTTATGCGATTTGTCCACCTTGAAGAAGCGGTCAAAGATGTATTTGAGATCCTCCGGCGGGATAATCTGCCCGGTATTGGAAATATTCACATTCACCTTGCCGTCGGATTCATAGGTCCAAATCTTGATGTTTCCACCGTTCTCGCAGAACTTCACCGCGTTGTCCAACAGGTTGGTGACGACCTGCGTAATGCGGTCGATGTCCGCATGCACGAGCGTCTTGTCCTCTGGAATATTGACGGACAGGTCGATGCGCTTATCCTCAATCTTGCCGATGAAGTTGATGATGCAGCGGCGGATGAGCTCGTTGACATCCCAATCCGTCATATGCATCGGGAACTGGTCGGATTCGATGCGCACCAGGTCCAAGAGGTCGATGATGAGCGCGTTCATGCGCCGCGTCTCGGAGAGCACGATCTCAAGATAGGTCTTTTCCTCCGCGGGCGGGATCGTCCCGTCCAACATGCCCTGGATAAACCCCTGAATCGCCGTAAGCGGGCTTTTTAACTCATGCGAGACATTGCCCACAAAGCTGGAGCGCGTATCCTCATATTTCTTGAGCGCCTCGGCCATCATGTTGAAGGTCTCTGTGAGCTGCCCGATCTCCCCGCGGTCGCGCACCTCGATGCGCTGGTCAAAATTACCCTTGGCGAGCTCGCCCGCCGCCTTGTTCATCTCATACAGCGGCCGGGAAATCTGCCGTGAGACAAGGAAGCACAGCGCCACGCCGACGCACAATGCCACGCCGACGACCGCCAGCGACGCCTGCTGCACCTGCGTGATCACGGCTTCCACGCCCGAAACCTGCCCATTCATATACACCGCGCCGATGACCGCGCCGTCCTTTTGGATCGCGCAGCCCACCGTGATGACTGGCGAATAGTATAGCCCATCGCCCGCATAGGCGGTATAGACCATATCGCCCGTCCCGATCCGCTCGGCCAGTTCCTTCTGGTTCTGCCGGGCGTAGCTCTCATACCCGACATACGCATCGTCGTAGTTCAGCTCGATCGCAATCTGCCCGTAGGCATCTGCGATCCAGATCGCGCCGTTGCGCTTTTCCGCCACTTCGCGCAAGTATCTCAAAAGCGCCTCGTCGGTGCTGCCCGTCTCGTAGTACTCCTGAAAGGTCTGCCGGATGAGTGCGCACCCGTCGCCGAAGCGCGAGACCAGCTCGCCCACGGCCTGCCGCCGCAGCTGCACCATCAGAATGGCGTTCATCAGCAGCACACTCAACAGAAGTACGCCCAAGCACACGGCCAGGATGCGGGAAAACAGAGTTCGATAGCGAAACATTAGTTGCTCCCCGCTTCCTCCACCTCGAATTTATACCCGACGCCCCACACCGTCTTGATATGCCAAGGGTGATCGTCGCCCAGCTTTTCGCGCAGGCGCTTGATATGCACATCAATCGTGCGGGAATCGCCGTAGAAGTCGAATTCCCACACCTTCTGCAGGAGCTGTTCGCGCGTGAACACCTTGTTCGGATGCGACGCGAGGAAGTAGAGAAGCTCCAGCTCCTTGGGCGGGAGCTCCAGCTTTTTGCCGCAGTATTCCACGGTATATTCCGAAATGGAGATCTCCAGGTTCTCGTATTTGATGGTTGCCGGTTCCTCGGCGGCCGTCTCCGTCCGGCGGATGACAGCCTTGATGCGCGCAATCAATTCCTTCGGTTCAAACGGCTTGACGATGTAATCGTCCGCCCCGAGTTCCAGCGCCAGCACCTTGTCGATGGTGTCGCCCTTGGCCGTCAGCATGATGACGGGCACAGAGCTCTCCCGGCGGATCTGCTTGATGACCTCGATGCCGTCCATCCCGGGCATCATGATGTCTAACAGCACCAGATCGGGCGTCTCCTGATGGAACAGATCCAATCCCGCGGCGCCATCGTGGGCGACTTGCACGTTCATTCCTTCCTTTTCCAGATACAGCCGGATCACCTTGCAGATATTCTCGTCGTCATCCATCAAAAGTATCGTCGTATTCGCCATCGCGCTTCCTCCTTTATTGCCTGTCTGGCCCGGGGCCAAATTCTTTGGCAACATTATATCGATTTTTTATGAACAATTTGTAACTTTCGCGCAACATTCGTGAAAACTACTTTAAGGTCACGATCGTCACGCCGCCCTCGCCCTCGCCGTATTTGCCGAGGCGGAAGGATTCCACATGCGGATGCCGCCGCAGGAATTGGTGGATGCCGCTGCGCAGTGCGCCCGTACCCTTGCCGTGGATGACGGACACCTCGTGCAGTCCCGCCAAAAACGCGTCGTCCAGGTATTTGTCCAGTTCGACGATCGCTTCCTCCACCGTGTACCCGTGCAGATCGACGGACAGGGAGACCGGCTTGTGCGCAAGCTGCACGCTCGAGGTGCGCATGGCGCGGCGCTTGCCCGTCTGCTTTTCGACGAGGTCGCTCGCCGCGACATTCACGCTCAAAATACCCGCCTGCACGGACAGCATGCCCTTGGCGTCCGGCAGGGTCAGCACCGTCGCATCCACACCCAGGCTTATGACATGCACCTCCTGGCCGATTTGCAGCTTTCGGGCGTCCAGCCGCTTGCCGGCCGCCGCCTTCTTTTTCTGCGGCTGCTCGATTTGCCGCTGCAGCCGTTCCTGCTTCTGCGCAAGGTCCGCACGCACGCGCTCGGTCGTCCGCGTCGCATCGCTTTCAGTCTGCCGCCGCGTCTTGCGCGCCTCTTTCAGGATGCGCTCGGTCTCCTCCTTGGCCTGCCGGACGATCTCATACGCCTCCTGCCGCGCCTTTTGAAGCGCCTTTTCCCGGCGCTCGGCGATTTCCTTCTCGACGGCCTTGACCTTCTTTTCGGATTCCCGCGCCTGCTTCTCCAGCGCCATCGCCTGCTGCATCCGCTGATCGGCGTTCTTGCGCGTGCGCTCCGCCTGGAGCATCAGGCGATCGAATTCCAGCCGTTCCTCGCGCATAAAGGCGCTCGCGCGCTCGATGACTTCCTTTTTCAACCCCAGCCGTTTGGAGATCAAAAACGCATTGCTCGATCCCGCCACGCCCATGATGAGCCGGAAGGTCGGGCGGAGCGAATTCGGATCGAATTCCATGCTGGCGTTTTCAAAATACGGCGCCGTCGCGGCATATGCCTTGATCTCGCTGTAATGCGTCGTGGCGAAGATGTGTGCGCCGCGGTCGGTGAGCTCGCTTAGGATGGCGAGTGCCAGCGCGGTGCCCTCCTCGGGATCCGTCCCCGCACCCATCTCGTCCAGCAGCACGAGCGAGCCGCTGTCCGCCTTGCGCAGGATGTAGATGGTGTTCTTCATGTGCGAACTGAAGGTGGACAGCGACTGCTCGATGCTCTGCTCGTCGCCGATGTCCGCAAACACCGCCGAAAATACGGGTAGCGTGCTCCCCTCCTGCGCAGGCAGGAACAGGCCGCTTTGCGCCATGAGCGCGAACAGCCCCACGAGCTTGAGCGTGACCGTCTTGCCGCCCGTGTTGGGACCGGTGATGATGAGCGTGCGCACCGCGGGATCGACATCCACCGTGACGGGAATGACCTCCGCCGCGTCGATGCCCGGGTGCCGCCCCGCCAGGATGCGGATCCGCCCCTCATCGTTTAGTACCGGGCGGAATGCCTTCATGCAGATGGCGAGCGCCGCCTTGGCAAAGATAAGGTCAAGGTAGGAAAGGATCTCGATGTCCTGCCGCAGCTCTGCCGCACCCGCCCCCGCGAGGTCGCTCAATTCCTGCAAAATGCGGGCAATCTCGCGCTTTTCCTCCTCTTCCAAAAGGCGCAGGCGGTTGTTCGCCTCTACGATGCCCATCGGCTCGATGAACAGCGTCGCGCCACTCGCCGACTGCCCATGGATGAGCCCCGGAACCTGCGCGCGGTATTCCTGCTTGACCGGGACGACAAAGCGCCCCTCGCGCATAGTCACGATGCCCTCCTGCAAATAGGCCGCCTGCTCCTTGCTGCGCAGGATGCCGTTCAGCTTTTCGCGGATCTGCGCGTTTTCGGTCTTGATGCGGCGGCGGATGTCGCGCAATTCGCGCGAGGCGTTGTCCGCGACCTCCTCCTCGCTTAGGATGCATTGCTCGATGCGCGAGATCAGCGCGTCGTCATACCACAGCCCCTCGGCCATCTCCGCCAGGCGGACGACATTTCTTTCCTCGTCCCGCCGGATGCCCTGCGCCGCGCGCTTGGCCGCCCGGTGCAGCCGCAACACGCGCAGAAGCTCCGCACAGGACAGCGCCGCACCCGCCCGCAGGCGGGAAAGCTCCGCCTTGAGATCGTCGAACCCGCTCATCGGGTAGGCCGCCGCCGCGAGCGAGAGGTGTTCCGCCTCTGCCGTTTCCGCGAGCAGCGCCTCCACCGCCTCCCTCTCCGCGCTGGGCTGCAATGCCCGCGCGAGCGCCGCCCCCGGTTCGGAAAGCGTCAGGCCGCACAGGCGTTCCCGCAATTTATCAAATCCAAGTTTTCGAAAGACTCTCTCGTCCACTTGCCTATTCCACTCCTCTATAAAAATGCCCGCTGCTGTATTGGCTTTGCCGGTCGCGGCGGGGGAATTCGCCCTGCCCATGCCAGGCCGCGGCATATCCGCGCACCACGCGCGCCGTTTCCTCGGCCGATTCGTCCACAAACACGAGCCGCAGCCCCGTGACCCCCGCCCGGCGCACATCCGCCGCCCGATAAAGAGCGATAGGCACTGCGTTATATACCTGCGTCAGGCACACGCCGCCCCATAGCCGCCGAAGGGGGAAGCGATAGCCCAATTTGTCCTGCAATTCTGCCTTGCCACAGGCTTCGCATCCGCCCGCCCGGCGCGTCGGGCAGTGATGGAGGTTCATGAGCGGGATGCGCCCATAGGCGACGGTTTCCTTGTTCCCCGGCAAGTCCGCGATGCGGGCGGCGTCGATCTCCTGGCTCACGGCCACATCCGCCGCACCGAGGCGCGCGAGCGCCTCCACCGCCGCCCGGTTGGCCGCATTCGTCCAAAAATCCGCCACCCAAGCAAGCCCCAGGTCCCGCGCCGCCTGAATCGCCCCCGGGTTGGGCGCCACTACACCCGCGAGGCGGGCCCTATGCGCCGCCGCCACACCGGAAAGCCATGCCCCCGCTGCATCGTCAAAAAACGGCGGCAGCACCAGCCATATGGGGGACAGCGACTCGTCCGAAAGGATGTCTTGCAGTGCCTCCGCGCCTTCCGGCGCGACATAGAGGCGGTCTGCCCCCGCCGCGGCCGCCGCGCGCGCCTGCGCCGGCGTGCGCACCTGCGCCGCGACATAGCGGGGTTGCTTGTCCCACACGATGGGCGGCAGCGGCTTTCCCGCCGCCGGGTGCGCATGCGGTTTCTTTGCGGGGGACAGTTCCCCAAGCAGCGCCGCGAGCGCCTCCCGCCGCAGGGCGTTCATCTGCGAAACGGGCAGAAACGGCGCGCCCGCAAGCGCCACCCGGCAATCCGTGATGCGCACGGGAAGTCCCGCCGTCTTGCACAGCTGCTGCCGGATGCGATCGGGGGCCGCCGGCTTTTGCGCCCGTTCCCGCACCGGCGCTTCCGCCCGCGCGGTCTTGCCGTCTGCGCTCGCCTCCAGGCATGCCATGCCGCCCTCCGCGGCAGAAAACCGCAAAGTTACCGCCGTTTCGCAAAAATCCGCCTGTCCCCGCCCCGCGGCCTGCGCCTTTTGGAGAAGTGCCAAAGAGGCCTTCAGATACACCGGATCTCCCACGGCCGCGCCCCGCGGCACGGCAATGCGGAACCCATCGCCTTCCCGGTCGGCATAGGCGAGCGCAAAGCCCTGCGTGCCGACCTCGACGCTGTCGCCCTTTTGGAGCGGCCAATCCGTGCGCGCAAAGCCCCGCCCGCCGCGGATGTCCGCGATCTTGCCGAGATACAGCCCCCGGTGGTTCGGCTTTTTTACATAGGTCACATCGCGGCTGCCCAAAAGGTAGCCCTCCGAAAACCCGCCGCGGTTGAACATCACCGAAAGCTCCCGCCGCAGCGCCGCCGTGTCCGCCCGCCGCCCCACAGCATAGGCATCCATCGCCCGGCGATAGGCCGCGACCGCCGAGGTCACATATTCGAGCTTCTTCATACGTCCCTCGATCTTTAAGGAGCAGACGCCCGCGCGGTCAAATGCCGCAATGAGGTCGAGCGTGCACAAATCCTTCATGCTCAAAAAGTATCCCTTTTCGCCGAGCAGGCGATATTCCTGCCGGCAGGGCTGCGCGCACCGGCCACGGTTGCCGCTGCGCCCGCCGAGCACGCCGGACATCAGGCACGCGCCGGACACGCTGGAACACATCGCCCCATGGCAGAATGCCTCGACTTCTATCCCCGCTTGCGCCATCGCGCACAGGTCGGCCATCGTGCATTCGCGCGCCGCCACGACGCGGGTGCAGCCCAGACTTTGCAAAAGCGCCGCCCCGGCGGCACTCTGCACCCCAGCCTGCGTGCTGGCATGCAGTGCAAGCCCTGGAAAGCGGGCGTGCGCCTCGGCGATGTATCCGAGGTCGGCCGCGATGATTGCATCCACCCCCGCGTCATAGAGGCGCCCGGTGTAGGAAAGCGCGTCGGCGAGTTCCCGGGTGTCGAGCATGGTGTTGAGCGCGACATAGACCTTTTTGCCGTGCGCATGCGCAAAATCCAGCGTGTCTAAAAGATCCCGCTCGTCAAAGTTCTTTGCATAGGCGCGCGCGCTCCACAGCCCGCCCACATAGCAGGCGTCCGCCCCCGCGCGCAGCGCGGCCAGCGCAATTTCCTTTTCCCCCGCCGGGGCCAACAGCTCCATCCTCTCCTGCACCTCCCTTCGCAGCCTCTCATACAAAAAATGCGCCCAAATACGGGGCGCATCCGGTGTTTACAGTTCCTTTTTGCCGGTTTTTTCAGCTTCCATGCTCTTGATCCGCTCCAGCGCGCGCTTTAGCTTGGCATTCTGGCCGATCTCCGCTTTTTCCTCCAAGATCCGAAGCTCGATCTCCGCCGCGCGCAGCTTTTCCTTCGTCTCGGCAAGCTCCGCCGCCGTTTCGTCCAAGCGCGCGGATTTCTTGGTGAGCTCGTCCAGGATCATAAGCGCCGTCAGCGCTGTGGCCGGGCTGGTCGGCAACCCGATGTACGCCGCCGAGGTCTGCTTGATGCGCTCGTTTAGTTCATAGGCAAGCTGATGGATGTACTCGCCGCTGTCGTCCGACACGATTTTGAATTCCCGGCCGCAGATCGTGACCGTCGTCTTATTCTGCATCCTTCCGCCTCCTATTTTCAGATACTTTTATCATAGCGCATTTTCCCGCTGCATGCAAGGACACGGCGCATATTTCTGCCCGTTTTTACGGGTCAATCGCGCGGGGCTTCCGCTTCGCGCAGGTGCATCGCCGCCTGCGGCACATGGGCATGCACAAGGGAGAGCAGCACGCGCCGTTCCGCCGGGGAGAGGTCGGTCTTACGGATTGTGAACATCTGCACCCGGTTGATGAAGAAGAGATAGAACAGCCGCGTTTCGTATACGCCGCCGATTTTTTCCCAGGCACAGCAAAGCCCGTCGGGGAGCGCAGCGGAGTAGGCCGCGACGCCCCCCGGCCCCAGGCGGTATTCCGCTTCGGTGCGCGCCTCGAGGTTCCCCCGGCGCAGCACGCGCAGGATCTGGAACTCCATGATCAGGATCGCCAGCACCGGGCAGGCGCAGAACACAATCCCCAAGATCCGGCAACTCAGGTTGTCAAAAAAGCAACCCAATAGCACCGCGCCCACGAGCAGCATCGCGCCAAACAGCGCGCCCACCCGGCGATCCTTGCCGAACATGTTCCAATAGGTCAATTTGCGGTAATCCCCGCGGTGCAGCGCCGAGCGCACGCACACTTCCTGTTTTGCCATCGAGGTTCCTCCTTTGTTCATCGGCCGCGGCCGGGGCGGCTCGTTTTTTCGGCGCAAACGGCGGATGATTACGGCGTTTGCCGCCGCGCGCGCCGCTTGCCGCACAAAAATTTTTGCACCTTGGTATGGATGAGCGCAAACGCCGCCGTCCGCCCAAAGCACAGCCAAAACAGCGCGTTCGGGACGAGGGCGCATACCGCCATTTTCCCGAGAAAAGCGGGTATCCCCGCTCCGGGGATGCGCGCCGCGATCCACCCGGTCAAAAGGCACCCGCCCGCCGTCGCCGCAGCGTAAGCGGCATAGCGCGCGAAATAGCCCCAAAGCCCCGTCGAGCCAAACCCGTGGCGGTATAGCAGGCACGGCTCGATCCAAAACGAGGTGAGCCCCGCCGCCATGGCAGACGCATACAGTACGCCCTCTACGCCCATGCCGCCCGCGCGGCAGAACAGAATCGACAGGCCGAGCGTAAGCAGGCATTCTGTGAGCGGCACGAACCGATCCCGCCGGAACAACCCCATGGCGTCGCGGTAGATATAGACCGCCTTCTTCATGCCGTCCACAAAAAAGCGCACGACGACCGCCCGCATCACCGCATCCGAAAAGAGCGAGCTTTCGCCGAGCCAGAGGGCGATGAACGGCTGCAAGAGCACATACAGGCAGACGGCGGACACGCCGTAGATCCACGCGCCCGCGAGCTGCACGGACGCAAAGACCTCCCGGCTGCGCGCACTCTGCCGCCGCGCGGACAACTCTCCCACCCCGGCGGCCACACTTTCCAGGAGCAGGGCATACACGCTGTTTAAGGCATAGAGGATGTATTTATAGTTGGAATACACCCCCGCCGCCCACACGCCTGCGAGCTGCGAGACAAGGAGCAGGTCGCCGTTTTCCTGCAGCACCCGCCCCGCCTTGTGCAGCGCCGCTGCACCAAGGTATTCCCGCGCCTTCCGCCGCACGAGGGCCGTGTCGCCGGGCGCCTTGCCCACGACCGCCGCGAAATGCCGGCGGAGGTAGACCTCTTCCACCGCCGCCTCCAAAAGCAATCCCGCCCCTTGTAGGGCGAGGCAGAGAATGTAGTTTTTCGTCGCCCACACGACGGCGATCTGCACCACATCCATCGCCGCACCGGCCAGGTAGTGCGCCAGCGTGTAGACATACTGCCGCTGTGCCGCCGAGAGCAGGATGCGCCGGTATTTGAGCAGGTTTTCCAGCGCCATGTTGACCGTGACCGCGAGGAAGATGCCGCGGATCTCGGGAATCGCGGGCAGCTCCCCCACGAGCGCGGGCAGGATGGGCAAGCACAGCGCGCCAATCGCCAAAATTCCGCAGGCCACAAAGCGCGAAACGCGCCTGTAATGCGCATAGATGCGCCCCACCTGCGCTGTGTCCCCCTCTGCGATTGGGCGGTAGAGCAGGTAGCTCATCGCCGTTTCATAGCCCAGCTCGATGAGCGAGATGCCGGAGAGCACTGTGGAAAACACGCCGTCCACCCCGGTATAGGTGTTTTGCAATGCGCGGACGAACGCCTGCCGGAAAAAGAAGGACGCCAAAAACTTCGCCGCATACGCAATCATCGCGTACAGGGCGTTATTCAAGGAATTTTCCGTTCGGGACGACCGGTTTCCCGCCCCCGGCGCGGCCGTTTTTTGTTCCCGCATGCGTCCTCCCTTCCCGCCCGGATCAGGCGTTTTCCGCCGCCAGATCCCGGGCGAATTGCTCCAGCAGCCCGAGATCCCACAGCAGGCGGCTGCCGACATACTTGTCGCGGATGTCCTTGGTCATGCGGAAGGTCTCTGCGACCTCCGCCGCCGTAAGCCCGAGTTCCGCGGGCGTCGTCTTGCCGCCCACCGCTTGCAGGAAGCTCTCCACCGCCTCCGCACGGGGCAGTTCCCGCAAAATTTCCAAAATGCGCGGCCATTTTTGCAAAATGACCTCCAACCGCCGGGCGTGCGCGGCTTTGTCGTACTTGCCCTCCCGCGCCTCCAGCGCGATCATGGCCTCTGCCCCACCGCCTAAAAACGCGCGCAGACGTGAGCACCAATCCTCCCATCGAAACACCTGTACCGCGGCCAACGCGGCTTCCTGGTCCGGCCGGACGGCACACAGCTTTTCATAGATCTTGAGGCAGAGCAGCGTGGCCACGCCCACCTGTTCGCCGTGCAGGTGCTCCGGGCGGTCGAATGCGAGCGCCCGCATGTCCCAGATGTGCGAAAAATAGTGCTCCATCCCCGACGCGGGGCGCGTCACCCCGGCAAAGCCCATCGCGAGGCCGGACAGCACCAGCCCTTCCATGACGCAGCCGACCGCGTCCGGGTCGCGCCGAGAAAGCCCCTCCGCCGCGGCCGCGCATTTGTCGAGCGACCGCCGCACGAGGTTCGCCACATGCGGACAGAAATATTCCCCGTTGACCTCCGCCGAAATGCGCCATTCGGCAAGGCTTATATACTTTGCCAGCATATCGCCCAGCCCCGCGGCCAGAAGCTCCCCGGGCGCGGCGGCGAGGATGTCGGTATCTCCCAAAATCGCGCGCGCCCCCGCCGTCGGCAGCGAGCTTTTGAGCCCGTCCAGCACCATGGACGAAGTGTCCGACGCGAAGCCGTCCATGGACGGAGCCGTCCCCACGATGAGGTATGGCCGCCCGGTGAGCCCAGCCAGAATTTTACAGATGTCATTGATCGTCCCGCCGCCGACACCGATGATCACATCCGCCGCGTGCGCGAAATGCATGGCTGCCTGCCCCACGGGAGCTGCCTCGGCCGTGACGCGCGCCTCGGGGAAGCAGTAGGTATGACAGGCGATACCCGCCTTAGAGAGCAGCGCTTCGGCCCGCGCGCCCGCCGCATGGTAGGTATTCCCGTCGCAGTACATCTGCACCGTGCGCCCGCCCAATTGCCGCACGCGTTCTGGCAGGCGCGAAAGCACACCGCGGCCGATATCCGCAAAGCGCAGCGCCGTTTTGTGCACCTTGCCGCAGGGGCAGGCAAAGCCCTCCGGCCGCAGGAGCTCCCCAAGGTTCCCTTCCTCCCAAGCCGTCTGCACCGCTTGCTCCTCCATATCCTGCGTCCTCCTTATGCGAAATAGCTGTCCGCGAGCTTTTGGAACGCGGGCAGGGAGCGCTCCACCTTGTCCGTGTCGATGCAGAAGGAGATGCGGAAGTTGCCCGGGCATCCAAAGCTCGTCCCCGGCACGAGCAGCAGGTCGAACTCTTTAGCGCGGCGGCTTAAGCCCTCGCTGTCGCCGTCCGGCGCCTCGGGGAAGAGATAGAAGGTCCCGCCCGGCTCCACACAGGCAAAGCCCATGCGCCGCAGCGCCGGGTACAGGATGTTCTTATTCGTCTCATACACGCGAAGGTCGGCCGTTTCCTCCAACACCTCGGGCACCGCCAATTGGATGATCGAGGGCGGGCAGTTGTGCCCGATCCCGCGGGAGATTTGCGCGCACACCGGCGCGACGAGCTCCGCGTCCTCTGCCTCCGGGTGCACTGCGACATAGCCGATGCGCTCGCCCGGCAGCGAGAGCGACTTGCTGAACGAATAACAGGTGAGCGTGTTCGCATAGAACCGCGCCGGGCTCGGACATTCCTGCCCGGCAAACAGGATCTCGCGGTACGGCTCGTCCGAGATCAGGTAGATCGCGTGGCCGAATTCGCGCTGCTTGACCTCCAGCATATCCGCCAGGCGGACGAGCGTCTCCATCGAATAAATCGCGCCCGAGGGGTTGTTCGGGCTGTTTAGCAGCACCGCCGCCGTCTTGGGCGAGAGCGCCGCCTCCATCGCCGCAAGGTCGATTTGAAAATCTGCTGTCTGCGCCGGCACGACCCGGAGCGTGCACCCCGCGCCCGCCACATAGGGGCCGTATTCCGGGAAATACGGTGCGACGGTCACGACCTCGCTGCCGGGGGCTGCCACCGCGCGCAGCGCATGCGCCAACGCCCCAGCCGCCCCCGTCGTGAGAAAGATATGCTCGGCGCGGTAGTCCAGCACAAACCGCCGCTTGAGCGAAGCGGCGATGGCCTCCCGCACCGCGGGGATGCCCATGCTCGGGCTATAGCCGTGCACCTCGATGTCCCGCCCCGACAGCGCCAGCCGCGCCAGCGCCTCATTAAACGCCCGAGGGGCGGGCACCGAAGGGTTGCCGAGGCTATAGTCAAACACATTGTCCGCCCCGACCTCCGCCGCGCGCGCCCGGCCATAATCGAACAATTCTCGAATGGCCGATTTCTGAGCCAACATATCCCGATATTTCTTCGTGATCATCGCGTTTTCTCCTCCTGCTAGCGATCTTCCTTTACAGTTTGTACTATTGTAAAACAAATGCCGCAGCCTGTAAACCTCCCCGGCAAAAAGCAAAGCGGGACAGCCCCGCTGCCCCGCTATTTGTCACAGCTTTCTCGATTTTTCCGCCCCGGCGCGGACGCACTGCATCACCGCTGCGCGCAAGCCGCCCTCCTCGAGCGCCAGGCAGCCCTCGATGGTCGTGCCGCCCGGCGAAGTGACCATGTCCTTGAGTTCGCCCGGATGCATGCCCTTTTGGAGCAGCATCTTGGCCGTGCCGAGAAGCGTCTGCGCCGCCAGACGATAGGCCGTCTGCCGCGGCAGGCCCTCCATCACGCCGCCGTCGGCCAGCGCCTCCACAAACATCGCCGCATAGGCCGGACCGCCGCCCGACAGCCCGCACACCGCATCGATGAGCCGCTCCGGAATCCATTCGACGATGCCCTGCGCCGCAAAGATGTCCTCCGCGAGCGCCTTTTCCTCGGCCGTCGCGTCCGAATCCGCACACAGGGCGAAGGCCCCCTCGAGCACCATGGCCGGCGTGTTGGGCATGCAGCGCAGCACGCGCGCCCCGCCGCCCGTCATCTCGCGCAGGCGATTGGAGGTCACCCCCGCCATGATGGACAGCAGGCATTTGCCCACAAAGGCCTCCGCCATCCCGCCGAGCGTCGCCTCGGCATACTGCGGCTTGACCGCCGCCACAATCATGTCCGCCGCTCGACAGACCTCTTCCCGATCCGCCGCCAGCCGCACGCCAAGCGCAGCCATCCGCTGCATCGCCGCCGCGGAAATGTCAAAGACGATCACCTGTGCCGCCTCAAGCTGCCCGCTTCGCAGCGCGCCTTCCAGAATCGCGCCGCCCATGTTGCCGCACCCGAGAAATCCGATTTGTTGCATCTTTCCTGCCTCCGTTCGCAAAAAGGGCTTTTTCCCCATTATACCGGATCACCCGGTGTTCGCCAATCCCCTTTTTCGCCATCTGGAAAAGCGCGGGGGAGGTTCCAGGCAAAGTGCGTCGCCGCCATGCGCAACAGGAAGGTCGCCGCGACCCCGGCAAACGCCGCCGTCGCCTCTGCGCAGCCCCAGCGGCACAGGGCGAGGTACACCCCCGCCCCCAGGATGGACGCCAGCGCATAAATATGCCGCCTGAAAATAACGGGGATCTCCCGAAGCAGCAGATCGCGCAACATCCCGCCGCCCACCGCCGTGAGCATCCCCATGCTCACGACCAGAAAGGTGTGCGCGGAAAAGCCGGCCTCCATCGCAAGCCGCGCGCCCGTCACCGAGCAGGCCCCGAGGCCCAGCGCGTCGATGCAGTTGTTCACCCGGTCGACGAGCGCCTTGTGCCGCAGGAACGCTGCGCGCCGCACACGCGCCAGCGTAAACACCAAGAGTGCCGTCGCAACGGCCGCCGCCGTGTGCAACGCGTCGAAAAACAGTGCGGGCGGCGTTTTGCCAAGCAGCAGGTCGCGCAGCATCCCGCCGCCCATCGCCGTCGTAAGCCCCAAAAAGGCCACCCCGAACAGATCCACATTCTTCTCAATCGCGATCATCGCGCCGGAGATCGCAAAGGCGACCGTGCCGAGCAGCGCGAAAAACGCGAGGATCGCTTCCGCAAAATCCATACCGCAATTCCTCCCCTTCCTGTATACCCCTTTCCCGGGGCGGGAAAACCCCATCTCCTACCCACTTTGTATGACTTGTGTAAAGTTTTTACACGCCCTCGCCGCATCGCCCAAAGTTGTGCTATACTAAAAATAGAGGAGGGGGGTTATGAACATTCGCAAAACAGGAATCGTCTGCATCTTCCTGGGCGTTCTGCTCTATGTGGCCTATCTGGTTTTTTGCGGCAAGGAGATAAGCGCGTTCGGCGACTTTTCAAGTGGCATATTGCTGGGGCTGTCCATCGCTACAAACCTTGTCGGCATCGTACTTGTTGCGTCGTCGTGGCGACCCAAGAAGCCCTAAACACAAAAAAAGGAGGTTTTGCATACACATCTTATAAATCGGCACTCTTTGTATATCGTGCTGCCTAGATTCTTTTCACCCAATCACATATTTCAAAATCCCAATGGCATTTCTATGGCGCGCCATGGATAGAAAAGCAATATCATTTTCAAATGAGAAGTGAGCGTATTATGAAGAAGATTTATATTATCACAGGAGCAAATGGGTTTTTAGGAAATAATATTATAAGAAAACTAGAGCAAGATGACAATAACGAAATAAGAGCTCTTGTTCTGCATGGGGAATCTGTCGAATCGCTAAAGAATTTGAAATGTAAACTATATTATGGGGATGTTACAAAAAAAGAATCCTTGTCATCCATTTTTGAAAATATCGATGATAGGATCGTGTTTGTAATTCACTGCGCTGCAGTTGTGTATATAAAATCAAAATATAATCCTCTTGTTTATAATGTAAATGTGAATGGCACAAAAAACATCGTCGATAAGGTTTTAGAGGCCAATGCGAAACTGATTTATATCAGCACCGTCCATGCACTTCCGGAAAAGCCTAACCATGGTTTGATCACAGAAATAACGGATTTTAATCCGGATGCTGTGAAGGGAGCCTATGCAAAAACAAAAGCAGAAGCTGCAAAGTATGTTATGGACGCCGTAAAAAGTAAAAATTTGAATGCTTGTATTCTGCATCCGTCTGGAATTATCGGCCCAAACGATTTTGGCAACAGTCACTTGACTCAGTTGGTAAAGGAAGTTTCAAACGGCAAGCTTTTTGCTTGTGTAAAAGGCGGGTATGATTTTGTTGATGTTCGAGATGTGGCAGAAGGTGTGATTCACGCTTGCCAAAAAGATAACAAAGGAGCGTGTTACATTCTATCAAATAGATATATCACAATTAAGGAGCTATCTGATTTGATTTGTGATTTGCAAGGAAGAAAAAGAATTCAAATTGTATTGCCTATCGGCTTAGCAAAATTCATTGCACCATTCTTTGAGCTGTACTACAACTTGAAAAAACAAACGCCGCTTTTTACAAAATATTCCCTCTATACATTATCCTCCAATTCCAACTTTAGCAATGAAAAAGCAAAGAAAGAATTAGGATTCCAAACTAGGGATATGCGCGCTACGATCAAAGATACCATTGAATGGAACAAAGAATTAAGAAAAAGGCGAAATAAATAGATTCCGGTTTGTTCCCAGCTCCGGCTTGTATGTAGTATGAACTGTCTTTTTTACGCCTTTTGCGAAAAGCCCTTTGATGGGGGCATTTTTATACTGTTTTGACATGAAATTTCCGATTTTCTAAAAAGAGGGGATTGGGCATTTCAAGTTGGTAACGGTTGGATTTTGGATATAAAAAAAACTTACAGCATCATCAAAGAGCTGTAAGTTTATGCGAGTGGAGCTGGTGATGAGAATCGAACTCATGAACCTCTTCATTACCAATGAAGTGCTCTACCATCTGAGCTACACCAGCACTGCCTTGCTATTGTATCGCAAAACGGAACAGATTTCAATAGGTTTCGGCAGTTTTTTTCGTGCATTTCCCCCGGCTCAGGCAAAGACATAGTCCCCATAGGGCACAAGGCGCGCCAGCACGACGAACCGCTTGCTGTGATCGCCCTTGACGCAGGTGGAAAGCATGATTACGCGGTCCTCCGCGCCAATCGTGAGCTCGGTCTGCTGTACCGCGCCGCCGCGCAGCATCCGGATGTCCGCAAGGAAGTCCTCCGCATCCGCAAACGAGGTGCGGTAATTTGCAAGGTCGTCGGCCACCTCGCCCGCCGCAAAGACCTCCAGCACATAGGTCTGTTCCGGCGTCGCCAGCAGCCCATAGGGATGCGCCGCGAAATAGGCCGCGTCGCGGTATTTGAGGAGCCCGGCAAACATTGACCCGTTGTTCATGCGGTGGCCATAGACAATCGTTTTGGCGTTTGAAAAATCCCGTGCGTTCACGGCGTCCACAAAGATTGCGCCGCAGCTGTTTTTGTCGCCGCTGGCCGTGCGCGAGAGGTAGTAGGCATTGTCGCCACCCTGCACGACGGGGTAGTTGATCTCCGTGTCTGGAAACGCGATCCAGGCACAGATATCCGCATTCTTCTGCTGCAGGGCGTCAAAGTCCACCGAAAGCGTCGGCCCTGCAGGCTCCGGGTCCTCCTCCGTCGCAGGCGCCGCGGGACGGAAGGTGATGAACTGCTTCATTTCCCGGTTCAATTCCCGGCCGCGGCTGCGTTCCAAAAGGATGCTCCCGACCTGATAGGCGCAAAACGCCATCCCACAGGCGAGCAGGCACAAAAGCGCCGTGACGAGCGGGCTTCTTTTCGATCTCGATTGCTTGGGGGCCTTCCCCGTGTCCAGTTTTCTCATAGCCTCAGTATAGCATCCTTTCCCGCGTTTTCCAACGCCCGCACACATAAATTCGAAATTTTGCCATATCTATTTTGTGGGGGAGTTCCCCAAAAACCCTTCCGGGAGGCCGTATGAAAAGCAACACCATCACTGCGCTCTGCCTCGCCTGCCTGGCCGTGCTGGCCGCCGGGCTTGTGTTTTTGACTGTCACTTCCACGCGGGAAGCCATTCCCACAGCGGCGTCCGCCGCGCACAATTGGTACTATAAGCCCCGGCAGGACGGCGGACAGCCCACCGTCGCCGACGATGCGCCGTTTCTTCAAAATTATCCCTACCTCTGCCTCGGGAATGCGGAGGAAAAGACCATCTACCTGACCTTCGACTGCGGGTATGACAACGGCTATATTGCCAAGATGCTGGATGTCCTCCGCGAAAAGCAGGTCCCGGCGGCGTTTTTCGTGACCGGGCATTTTGTGGATTCCAGCCCGGACATCGTCCGCCGCATGGCTGCGGAGGGGCACCTTGTCTGCAACCATTCGGTGAACCATAAGGACCTTTCCGCCGCATCGCCCGACTTCTTCCAAAAGGAGATCGGCGGGCTTTGCGAAAAATATGAGGCGATCACGGGGACGCCAATGCCCCGCTATGTCCGCCCGCCGGAGGGCAAGTATAGCGAGAACTTCCTCGAACTGTGCCGGGCGCAGGGGTATCTTCCCGTATTTTGGAGCTTCGCGTATAAGGATTGGCTGAACGACGCGCAGCCCGCGCCTGCCCAAGCGATCGAGACCATCCTGTCGCGCACGCACCCGGGGGAGGTTGCGCTTCTGCATTCGACCTCGGCCACCAATGCCGAAATTTTGGGAGAGCTCATCGACCGCTGGCGCGCGGAGGGATATGCCTTAAAATCGCTCGACGACCTCGCCCGCGCACAGGGGCTTGCTGTCCAGCAAGGATAAAAAGCATCAAACCCGCGCACAGCGACAGAGTACAAAGGGGTTTTTCACCCGCACAGGCAGGGCGTCCCTTGTCGCACCGTACAGAGTATGCAAAACGCCGCAGGTAGCGCAGTAAAATTGAAAAATCCCGTAGTGCAAAAAACATCAAAAAAAGCTCCCACACGGGAGCTTTTTTTGTGTTTTCTTCGGTTTAGTCCATCTGCAAATAGGCGGACAGCTTGCCTAGCCGATCGATCGCCTCGCGCAGGGAATCCTCGCTGCGCGCGAAGTGCAGGCGGATCAGGTGGTTGATGGGTTCCCGGAAGAAGCTGGACCCCGGCACGGCGGCCACGCCGACTTCCTCAATCATCCATTCGCAGAATTGCAGGTCCGTCCATCCCTGGAACTTCGGCTTGGCCAAAAAGTCGGAAATATCCACCAAAATGAAGTATGACCCCTGCGGCGCCGTGTGCTTCAGGCCGATGGAATCCAGCCCGTCCATGAAAATCTGCCGCTTTTTGGCGTACATGGCGCCCAATTCGTCGTAATAGTCCTGCCCCAGGCCATAGGCGGCGCAAGCGGCCTCCTGCAAGGGTGCAGGCGCGCCCACCGTCAAAAAATCATGCACCTTTTTGACATTTTCGGCCACCGCCGGCGGCGCAATCAAAAACCCGAGCCGCCATCCCGTGATGGAGAAGGTCTTGGACAGCGAATTGCAGGTGATAACCCGCTCGCGCCCGCCCGGCAGCGACGCCGCCGCGATATGCGTATACGGGGCGAATACGATGTGTTCATACACCTCGTCTGTGATGACAAAGGCGTCGTATTTCTCCGCAAGCGAGAGAATGTAGGTAAGCTCTTCCCGCGTGAATACCTTGCCGCACGGGTTCGAAGGGTTGCACACGATGATCGCCTTGACGCCCTCCTGGAATGCGGCCTCCAGCGCCTGCTTGTCAAAGTCAAATTCCGGCGGATTGAGCGGAACATAAATGGGCTCTGCCCCGGACAGGATCGCATCCGCGCCATAGTTTTCATAAAACGGGCTAAAGACAATCACCTTGTCGCCCGGGTCGCAGACGGTCATCATCGCCGCCATCATGGCCTCGGTCGACCCGCAGGTCACGACGATCTCGCTTTCCGGGTCGATGTCATAGCCAAAGCGGGGCGAATACTTCGCCGCGATGCACTTGCGCAGGTTCTCTGAACCAAAGGTGATGGAATACTGATGCTGCTCGCCGCCGCTGGCCATCTTGGCCAGGGCGTCGAGCAGCACCTGGGGCGGATCGAAATCCGGAAAGCCCTGGGAGAGGTTGATGCTCCCCTCCCGGGCGTCGCTGATTCGCGTCATCCGCCGAATTACGGAATCCGTAAATGTATCGACGCGCTTACTCAACTTGGGCATAGCTTCTTTTTATTCCTCCGGCATGAGCGCCTGAGCGTCGAGCGTGTACTTGGAAATCAGATCCTCATCCACAACCTTTTTGACGATCTCGTTCAGCTTGGCCAAAAATTCCTCGTCGCCCTTCTGCACGCCGATGCGGATGCCGCTGTCAGCCGAACGCTCAAAGGTGAGCGGGCAAATCGCAAGGCTCGGATCCGCGCTGACATACGCCTTGGCGACCAATTCGTCCATGAGCGCACCCTCGACCTTGCCGTTCTGCACTTCGAGGATCAGATCCTGCACCTTGGTGAGGCCGACGACACTGTCCTGGCCCGCGAATTCCACGGCCTTGTCATACGGTTTTGCACCCGTCTGCGCCGCGACCTTGTGGCCTTCGATGTCCTCCGGCTTTGTGAAGTTCGACGCCACATCCTTTTTCATAATGACCACGGTGTCCGTATAGTACACGATATCCGTGAAGTCGATGCTCTTCCGACGGTTGTCGTCCGCGCTCATGCAGGCGGCGACGATGTCGAATTCGCCCTGCTTGAGGCTCATAACAAGGTTGTCAAAGGACATGTCCACAACCTTGAGCTTGACGCCGAGTTCGTCCGCAATGTGCTGGCACAGCGAGATGTCGATGCCGACAATCGTGTCCGCTCCATCCACTTCCGTGTGGAATTCAAACGGCGCATAGTCAGCGGAGGTGCCGACCACGAGTTCGCCGGCCTCCTTGATCTGTTCGAGTTTGCTCTTTTCTTCCTTCTTCTTGCCGCAGGCGGCGACGCCGAACAGCGTCATGACCGCGAGTGCGAATGCTAAAAACTTTTTCATCGCAGCATTTCTCCTTTATGTACGATTTTGAAATTTATTCCCAGAGGGGCTTATCCCACAGGTTTACTTTGGTGCCGATGCCCTTTTCCATCGCGTTCAGGTACATTTGATACCCGATCATGATGTCCAGCGCGCCGAGGCCCATGGAGGCCGACATGACAAATTGGTCGTCCGAAGTGCGCAGTTTCTTTTCGCCGAGCACGAGCTGGCAAAGGTCGATGATCTCGCCTTCGGCGAGCTTGCCTTCCTTCGTGAGCTTGGAAAGCGGATTGACATGCTGCTTTAGCTGCGTCCAATAGTCCGCCGCTACCGCGTCCGCCGCGAGCACGACTTCCTCGCACACCTCGCCGGAGTGCATGGTCACGAGGCCGCAGCCGGGGGTCAGCCAGGACTTGTCGATGATCGGCTTGCGCGAGGTCGTCTCGCCCACGATGAGCTGGGATTTCAGCGCGCAGCCCTTGGAATCCGTCGAGGGGATGATCGTCACGCCGAGGCTGTCGCCATATTCCTTTGCGATCTCCTCTGCCTTTGCAAGGTCAAGGTCGCACAGGTACATCGTTTTAATCTGCGGGAGAGCCACATGGATAGCCGAGACCATCGTACGGCCGATGACGCCCGCGCCGACCAGCGTAGCCGTCGTCGCGTTGGAGGGCGCCGTGTATTTCGCCATGACGCCGCCCACAGCCGAGGTGCGCATCGCCGTGATGAGCGTGCCGTCCAGGATGCAGAACGGGAGCACCGTTTCCGGGTCGCTCAGGATGGAAATGTCGATGCCATAGGGAATGCCAGGGATGGTCGCGTTCTTCTTGGCCTCCGCCGCCCACTTGACACCTGCGATGTTTACATCGCCACCGATATAGCAGGGCATGGAGTTGAAAAAGGACTGCCAGTTTTCCTTATCGGGAATGCTCGTGTTTGTCTTGGGCGGGTTCTTGATCTGCCCCTTGCCGAGCATCGCATAGGTCTTTTCGGTGACTTCGATGATCTGCTTCATGTCCAAGAGACCTGCATTTACTACATCTTCCTGTTTCAGGAACAGAATTTCCGGGTTTGTCGTGTGCAGCATAGTTGTAATCCTCCAAAATTTTGAATTTTTTTATTTATCGTATATTGTTTACTTTGTTTCCTCTGCGCGGCAGCCGCGTCAGATGACATTGATCACCTTGGACAAAAATTCCTTGGTCCGCGGGTTCTGCGGGTTTTCGAAGATGTCCTTCGGCGTTCCCTCCTCAGCGATCACGCCGCTATCCATGAACAGGACGCGTGTCGCGACCTTTTGCGCGAAACCCATCTCGTGCGTGACGACCACCATCGTGATCCCCTCCTTTGCGAGATTGGAGATCACCCCAAGTACCTCGCCCACCATTTCCGGGTCGAGCGCAGAGGTCGGCTCGTCAAACAGCAGGACATCCGGCTCCATCGCGAGCGCCCGCACAATCGCAATGCGCTGCTTCTGCCCGCCGGAGAGCTGCGAGGGGTACGCCTCCGCCTTGTCGGCCAGACCGACCCGGGCGAGCAGTTCCATCGCCTTCTTTTCGGCCTCTTCTTTTTTCACATGCTTGACCTTGTCGAGCGCGATGGTCACATTGTCCAGCACATTCAGGTTGTTAAACAGGTTGAACTGCTGAAAGACCATACCCACCTTTTGCCGGTGCTTGTTGACATCAAAGCCCTTGGCCGTGATGTCCGTGCCTTCAAAGATAATCTGCCCGCTCGTCGGCTTTTCGAGGAGATTCAGGCATCGGATGAAGGTGGACTTGCCGCCGCCGGACGGCCCGATAATCGCCGCGACATCGCCCTTCTGAAAGGTCGCGTTAATCCCCTTTAGCACATCGAGCTTGCCAAAGCTCTTGGTGAGATCCTTGACCTCAAACATGACTTCACTTTTCACTCTTCTTCAACCTCCTCTCAAATAGGCTCAGGCCCTTGCCGAGCAGGATATTCAGCACCAGGTAGATAATCGCCGAGATATAGTAGCACGGCAGCGGGTTGTAGGTCGCTGTCACGACGATGCCGTTGTTGTACATCAGATCTGCGATGCCCAGGTACTGCACGATGGAGGTTTCCTTGACCATCGTGACGAATTCGTTGCCGATCGCGGGCAGGATGTTCTTGACCGCCTGCGGCAGGATGATGTAGCGCATCGCCTGTGACGCCGTCATCCCGCAGGAACGGGCCGCCTCGGTCTGCCCCACATCCACCGCCTGGATGCCTGCGCGGATGATTTCCGCGATATAGGCCGCCGAGTTGATGGACAAGGCGATCATGCAGGGGATGGCCCGCTGCATATCCACGCCGAACAGCGTGCCCTGCGGATAGGGGATGAAGTCCAGCTGATAATAGACGATATAGAGCTGCACCAGCATCGGCGTGCCGCGGATGATCGTGATATAGAGCTTGGAGAACCATTGCAGCGGCTTCACATGGGAAAGCCGCATAAGCGCGATGGCGCATCCCAGGATCGCCCCGAAAAAGACGGTAAACAGCGCGACGACGATGGTCGTCTGGGTCCCTCGCAGGAAATATTGATAATACTGTGCGATGATCTCAAAGAATCCCATAATTCCTCTTCCTGTGTATTTGAAACTTTTGATGTATGCATTGTATATTTATTCACGATATTTGTCAATACCTAAAACTGCATTTTTTTAAAATTTGCAAAATTTCTGCGTTGTCATCCGAAAAGTCGCACTCCGCACCCGTTTTGCATAAATTCCTGTATAAATGCATATATACATGCAAAGAGCGCCGGAAAGCTCTTCCGGCGCCCCATATGCGTTTTTTTGGCGTATGCGTCGTTTTCTAGCTTATGCCTCGACCTTTTCCACGCCGAACACGGCCTGTTTGCCGTTGATGTCCCACTGCTTCGTATATCCGGCAAGGCGGCCCGTCTCAACCGATTCGGCAAGCGTGTCCGCCGCGATCGAACCCGCATTGCGCGCGGCGATCGCCTCAACTTCTGCGCCCTCGGCTACAAAGATGCGGATGTGGTCGGTCACTTCGAACCCGGCCTCCTTGCGCATCGTCTGCACCTTGCTCACAATCTCGCGGACATTGCCTTCCTCCTCAAGCTCTGGCGTCAAATGCGTGTCGATGATGACGGCGAGGTCGCCCTCGACCTCCACCGCAAAGCCCTCCTTCTGCACCGGCTCGATGAGCAGGTCGCTTTCCTCCAACTCGACCGGCTGCCCATTCGCGTCGAAGCAGTACTTCGCCCCGCTGCGGACGACGCGCACAATCTCGCGCCCGCTCACCTCGGCGAAATGCTTGCGGATCGCGCCCAGCGCTTTGCCGTATTTCGGTCCCAGCGTGCGCAGCTGCGGCTTGACGATATAGTCGATGTATTCGTCCGCCGCCGCGCCGAAGTGCACTTCCTTCACATTGAGCTCACCCCGCACGACATCGGCGTACATCGCGGGGAGGCTGTCCAGCCCGCCCACATACAGCGCGGAGATCGGCTGCCGGTTTTTGATGTTCGCCCCATTGCGGCATGCGCGGCCCAGCGCCACGATGCGCAGCACAGCGTCCATATTTTTCTCCAGTTCCGCATCCACGCGCGCCGCGTCCACCGTCGGATAGCTGGAAAGGTGCACGCTCTCCGGCGCGGCCTTGTCCACACTGCGCACAAGGTTTTGATAGATGCTCTCCGCCACGAACGGCACAAACGGCGCGATCAAGCGGCAGAAGGTCTCGAGCACGGTGTACAGCGTCATATAGGCGTCCACCTTATCCTGCGTCATCTCCGCGCCCCAATAGCGCTCACGGCAGCGGCGGACATACCAGTTCGACAGCTCATCCACAAACGCGGAAAGCTCCTTGGATGCCTCGGTGATGAGGTACTTGTCAAGGTAGCCGCGCACAGACGCGACCGTGGAATTGAGCCGCGACAGGATCCAGCGGTCCATGACGCCAAGATCGTCCCGCAGCGTGTGCTTGGTGGGGTCGAACTGGTCGATCTCTGCATAGAGGATGTAGAACGCATAGGTGTTCCACAGCGTGCCCATGAAGCGGCGCTGCGCCTCCGAGACGGCCTCATCATAGAACCGGCTGGGCAGCCACGGCGCGGAGTTGGTGTAGAAATACCACCGCACGGCATCGGCGCCCTGTTTATTCAGCACATCCCATGGATTCACGACATTGCCGAGGTGCTTGCTCATCTTCTTGCCTTCCTTGTCCTGCACGAGCCCCAGCACGATGCAGTTTTCGAACGGCGCTCGGTCGAAGAGCAGCGCGCCGATGGCGGACAAGGTATAGAACCAGCCTCTCGTCTGGTCGACGGCCTCGCTGATGAAGTTGGCCGGGAAGTGCTTTTCAAACGCCTCCTTATTTTCAAACGGGTAGTGCCACTGCGCGAACGGCATGGAGCCGGAGTCGAACCAGCAGTCGATGACTTCCTTTTCGCGCTTCATCTTTTTGCCGCAGACCGGGCAGGTGAGCTCCACCGCGTCGATGAACGGCTTGTGTAGCTCGATGTCCGCCGGGACATGGTCGCCCATGCGGCAGAGTTCCTCGCGGCTGCCCACGACATGCACATGCCCGCATTCGCAGGTCCACACCGGAAGCGGCGTGCCCCAATAGCGTTCGCGCGAGATGCCCCAATCGATGACATTGTCCAGGAAGTTGCCCATCCGGCCCTCGCGGATGTTGTCCGGCAGCCAGTGGATCGCGTTGTTGTTGCGCATGAGCTCGTCGTGCAGCGCGGTCATCTTGATGAACCAAGTGCTGCGCGCATAGTAGATAAGCGGCGTGTCGCAGCGCCAGCAATGCGGATAGCTGTGCGTGAACACGGGCGCGTCAAACAGCTTGCCCTCCTTAGACAATGCATCCAGGATGAGCGGGTCGGCCTTCTTGACGAACACACCGTCCCACGGGGTGCCGCCGCACATCTCGCCCTTGGTGTCCACCATCTGCACAAAGGGCAGGCCGTTTTCGCGGCAGACGCGCGCGTCGTCCTCACCAAAGGCCGGCGCGTTGTGCACGATGCCCGTGCCGTCCGTCGTCGTGACATAGTCGTCCGCGATGACATAAAACGCGTCCTTGCCGCCGCAGGCCGCCGCTGTGCAGGAGAACAGCGGTTCATAGTGCATACCCACGAGGTCACGGCCCTTATAGTGCCGCTCGACTGTGATGTCCTCGCCCAAAAGCTTTTCCGCCAGCGCCTCGGCCAGGATGTAGTGATACTCTCCGGCCTTGACCTTCACATAGTCCACCTCGCCATTGACGCACAGGCAGACATTGCTCGGCAGCGTCCAGGGCGTGGTCGTCCACGCAAGGAAGTAGGTGTCCGGCTCGGTCGTGGACTTGAAACGGACAGTCGCGGATTTTTCCGTCACATCCTTATACCCCTGCGCGACCTCGTGCGAGGAAAGCGCCGTCCCACAGCGCGGGCAGTAGGGCACGACCTTGTGGCCCTTATACAGGAGACCCTTTTCGTGGATCTTCTTGAGCGCCCACCATTCGGACTCGATGTAGTTGTCCTCATAGGTGATGTAGGGGTGCTCCATGTCCGCCCAATACCCGACGCGATCGGAGAGGCGTTCCCATTCGCCCTTATACTGCCAAACGCTCTGCTTGCACTTCTGGATGAATTCCTCGACGCCATACGCCTCGATCTGTTCCTTGCCGTCTAGGCCGAGCTGCTTTTCCACCTCCAGCTCCACAGGCAGGCCGTGCGTGTCCCACCCGGCCTTGCGCAGGACATTATAGCCGTCCATCGCCTTATAGCGCGGGAAGAGGTCCTTGATGCTGCGCGTCAGCACATGGCCGATGTGCGGCTTGCCGTTGGCCGTCGGCGGACCGTCATAGAAGGTATAGTCCGGCTTGCCCTCCCCCTGCTTCTGCGCCTTTTTGAAGATGTCCTGCTTTTTCCAAAAATCCAGAACCTGTTCCTCGCGGGCGACGAAGTTCAGATCCGTTGAAACCTTTTCGTACATAGCTCGTGCTCCTTTTCTCCGTTTGCAAAAATAAAAGCGGTCCCTCGCCATAGGGCGAGAGACCGCGTTACCACCTAAATTCCTTTTCTATCCCACATGACAGAAAAGCTCTTGGCGCTCTAACGCACGCCGCGCGGCCGAAGCTGCCGGAAGGGAAGCCCTCCCCGGAAAGTGATCTCTTTCGCTTGGCTTGCCGCCGGGCTTCCACCTGTCCCCGGCTCTCTTGGGCGTTTCAAGCGCAGAATTGTCTTTCCCGCATTTCGCAATATCGATCTTACCGCCTATTATATGGGCTTTTTTCGGGTTTGTCAACGCCAAAAACGCCAAAAAGGAGCTTACCCATGTCGGCCATACAAAACGAGTCTTCGCGGCGACATTCCTCCCGGCCGGCCGTTTGCCCCCCGGACACTTCGCGGCCGCATGAGATCGGTATTCGTTTCCGGTCGATGATTTCCATTTTTTGCATTTGTAAACTCCCTGTCGGACAAGTTGTAATTTGTCGAAAAACTGCTATACTGAAAGCAGAGTTGAATTATTTGATGTAAGGAAAGGTTTATTGATGAAACGGTTTTTGACAAGACATCTGCCCTGCCTCCTGTTGGTGTTGGGGCTTCTTTTTTCTGCGCCTGCCTGCAAAAAAGTGAAGCCCACCTTCGTGCCCTATTACGCCGCGCACACCCCCTCTGCCTGGGAAACGCAGGATGCGACGCTGCTCTCCAATATGCCGCGCCCGGATTCCGACACGCAGAGCGGCATGCCGCACCTGTACTATGCAATCTTCGCCCCGACGACCGGAAATTCTGCCCTAGACGCCGCGGTGACGGACTTCATTCACAAAGAAATTGCCGCCGCGCAGAGCGTGTATACCGACGAGGACGCAGGGCTGAATCTAGACTACACGCTGTCCGTGTTTTTGTCCAAGCTCGGCAAGATCCTCTACACCGGCTTTTCCTGCCCGATCTCCGGCAAGCAGACCTCGGGCGACCCCATCGCGCACGCCTTCTTCTATGAGGCGGAGTCCGGCACGGTCTATGCGGCCGCCGACCTGCTGAACCCGGAACAGCGCCCGACGCTGAACGCGCTCATAAATAACGCCCTCCATGCGCAGGCCGCGCTGGAGGCGTCTGTAGACGACCTCAGCGAGGACGCACTGCTCTGTGCGCTGGAATTCACGGAGGCGGGCGCGGTCTTTCACTTTGCCGCCGGGGCGCTCGGCGAGGCGCAAAAGGAGGAATTGGCGCCGTCCGTGCCGTTTGAGGACATCGCCCCCTGCCTGGCCGACCCGGTATACCGCCTGTTCGCGGACTACCTGCCGAAGCGCGGGCGGGAGATCGACTCGGATAAGCCCATGGTCGCGCTCACCTTTGACGATGGCCCGAGCAAATTCACCACGCGCATCGCAGAGCTTGCCGAGCAGTACGGCGGCCGCGTCACCTTCTGCGTCGTCGGCAACCGCATCGAGCAGTTTAAGGATTCGCTCGTGCAGGTGAGCGAGGCGGGGCACGAGATTGCCAACCACACCTGGGAACACAAAAAGCTCACCAAGCTCTCCTATGAGGAGATCCAGTCGCAGATTCTGCGCACGAGCGACAAGGTGCGCGAGCTCACCGGCAAGCCCACCAAGTTCATCCGCCCAACCTATGGGTCGGTCAACGACACGCTGCGGCAGTTTTCCCGGGACATGAAGATGCCCATCGCCAATTGGGAGGTGGACACACTCGACTGGAAGAGCCGCGACGCGGATTCCGTATATCAGATCTGCACGAGCGAAGTCAAGGACGGCGACATCGTCCTGTTCCACGACCTGTACGAGAGCACCTACCACGCCATCGAGCGCATCATCCCCGAGCTCGCGGCCAAGGGGTATCAATTCGTCACGCTGTCCGAGCTGGTGGAATATTCCGGCAAGGACATGGTCTATGGGAGCATCTACCGCAACGCCAAGGCCTAAACGCAAGGGAATATAGACGCAAAAACCACGAACCTGTAAAAAGGTGCGTGGTTTTTTGATGCCCAACAAAATACAGATGCATCCGCGGGAATGGAATGTCCGTTTTCCTTCGACACAGCCCTGTTCTCCCGGCTGCATGCCGTGTCCGGCCGTCGAAATGCTCCCCGGCAATGCATGTGGCTATGAAAGGCGCTCTTTTTTGAGCCGCATGTCCCCCCCTATATGGAAATGCAGGCGCTCAGTTCACCTCGCCCAATGGCTTTTCCCCGTTTGGCGCTCCCTCTGCCGCGTCCCGCGCCTTGCGCCGCTCCCGCGCGGCAGCGATGCGCGCCTCGCCGCCCTGGTCGCTCGGATGATAGTATTCCCGCCCGGCCAGCTCGTCCGGCAGGTACTGCTGCGGCACATAGTGCCCCGGAAAGTCGTGCGGGTAGCGGTACCCCCTGCCGCTCCCAAGCCGCTCCGCCCCGGCGTAGTGCGTGTCGCGCAGGTGCGTGGGCACGCCCGCCACCCGGCAGTGCTCCGCGTCGAAAAAGGCCGCCTCGGCCGCGCGCGTCACGCTGTCCGACTTGGGGCATTCGCAGATGTACAATATCGCCTGCGCAATGTTGAGCCGCGCCTCTGGCATGCCGATATGCTCGAGCGCCTGCATGGCTGCCACGGCCTGCTGCATGGCCATTGGGTTGGCGAGGCCGATGTCCTCGCTGCTGTGCACGATCATGCGGCGCACGATGATGCGCGGGTCTACCCCGGCATACAGCATGCGCGCGCACCAGAACAGCGCTGCGTCACCGTCCGACCCGCGCAGCGACTTGCAGAAGGCGGACAGCATGTCATAGTATTCGCCTTCGTCGCAGCGCACAGCACGCCGCTGGATGGATTCCTCCGCGATGGATAGCGTGATGCGGATGCGCCCGTCCGCATCCGGATTGGTCGTGAGCACGGCCAATTCCACCGCATTGAGCGCTGCGCGCACATCGCCGTTTGCGAGGTCGGCAATGTGCGCCATCGCCTCCGGCTGCACCTCGACAGACAGGTTGCCGTACCCGCGTTCCTTGTCCGAAATCGCGCGGTTGATCGCCGTCACAATGTCCTCCCGCGAAAGCGGGCAAAACCGGAACAGGCGGCACCGCGACACAATGGCCGGGGTCATGGCGATCATCGGGTTTTCCGTTGTGCTCCCGATGAAGCGGATAACACCCTGCTCGATTGCGGGGAGGATGCTGTCCGACTGCGCCTTACTCCAGCGGTGGCATTCGTCGAGCAGCAGGTAGGTCGCCTGCCCATAGACCTTTTGCCGGTGCTCCGCCTCACTAAGCAGCTTGCGCACCTCGCCCACGCCGGTGGAGACGGCGTTGACGCGGCAAAAGGCGGATCGGGTCGTGTTGGCGATGATCTGTGCGAGCGTCGTCTTGCCGCAGCCGGGCGGCCCGAAGAAGATGCTCGACGAGAGCTTGTCCGCCAAAATCGCCCGCCGCAGCAGCTTGCCCTCGCCCAGGATGTGCCGCTGCCCCACGAATTCCTCGAGCGTCCGCGGGCGCATGCGATCCGCAAGCGGTGCGCTCTGTTTCTGATTCTGCAAAAATAAATCCATCCTGCCCTGCCTCATTTCCCCTATTATTTCATATACTGTCTAGTATAACACATTTTTTTGCCCGCCTCCCCGGAAAAATTTCCCCGCTTTGCGCCAAAAGGCGGCATTTATTTGCAGAAAGCAGTTGACCAAAATTGCAAATATGAGTAAAATCAATGTATTATCATACTAACAGTTTCCAATTTTTTTATAGGAGGATTTGATTTTGAAACGCGTGTATAACTTTGCCGCCGGCCCCGCCGCGTTGCCGCTTAGCGTGCTTGAAAAGGCGCAAAAGGAATTGACCGACCTGCACGGCACAGGCATGTCCGTCATGGAGATGAGTCATCGATCTTCCACCTTCCAGGCCATTGCCGACGACGCCGAGGCGCGCCTGCGCCGGCTGCTCGACATCCCGGAAACTTATAAAGTGCTGTTTTTGCAGGGCGGCGCTTCCCTGCAATTCGATATGCTGCCCATGAACCTGATGCACGACACCAAGCGGGCGTATTATGTGAATTCCGGCAATTTCGCCAAAAAGGCCGCGAAGGAGGCCGCGCTGTTTGGCGAGGTCGTCATCCCCGCCTCTTCGGAGGAGGATGCCTACACGCACCTGCCCACCCTGCGGCCGGAGATGTTTGCCGGCCCCGCAGACTATGTGCACATTACCTATAACAACACGATCTATGGCACGGAGTTCCGCGCCGTCCCGGATGTGGCCGGGCACACGCTCGTGGCCGACATGACCTCGTGCATTTTGTCCGAGCCGATCCGCGTGTCCGACTTCGGCGCGATCTATGCCGGGGCGCAAAAAAACATTGGCCCGGCTGGGCTCACCGTCGTCCTCATCCGCGAAGATCTGATCGGTTTGGTGAAAAACCTGCCCAGCATGCTCGACTATGCCGTGCATGCAAAGAACGGATCCATGTACAACACGCCGCCGACCTTCGCCATCTACATGGCCGGGCTGGTGTTCGAATGGATGGAGGAGCAGGGCGGCGTCCCGGCCATCTATGAGGCCAACCAGCGCAAAGCGGCCATGCTATACAACTATTTGGACAACGCTTCCCGCCTGTTCCACGGCATTGTCACGAACAAGGCCGACCGCTCGCTCATGAGCGTGACCTTCACCTCCGGCGACGCGGAGCTAGACGCGCAGTTCTGCAAGGAGGCGACGGCGGCCGGGCTGTGCAACCTGAAGGGGCACCGCGTGGCTGGCGGCATGCGCGCCAGCCTCTATAACGCCGTCACCGAGGAAGCGACGGCGGCGCTCGTCCGCTTTATGGCCGACTTTGAAGCCAGACACTGAGGTATGCCCATGTATCAAATCAAGACATTAAATGCGATCTCGCCCATCATCCACACGCACCTGCCCAAAGAGCGCTATTTGGTGAGCGCCGACCTGCCGGAAGCAGAGGCGGACGCCTTCCTGCTGCGCAGTGCGGACTGCCACGACCTCCCCCTGCGGGAAAACTACCTCGCCTTTGCCCGCGCGGGCGCCGGGTTCAACAACATCCCGGTCGAGGAATGTACTCGCCGGGGCATCGCCGTGTTCAATACGCCAGGCGCCAACGCCAACGCCGTCAAGGAACTCGTGCTGTGCGCGCTCTTTTTGGGCTCGCGCGACATCGTAGGCGGCATTTCCTGGGCCAAGGGGCTGGCCGGACAAGGCAGCGCGATCGCCAAGGCCGTGGAAAAGGGCAAAAAGCAATTCGTGGGGCCGGAAATTGCGGGCAAGACGCTGGGCGTCATCGGCCTCGGGGCCATCGGCGTGCTCGTCGCCAACACGGCGGCCAAGCTGGGCATGAAGGTCATCGGCTATGACCCGTTCATCTCCATCGACAACGCGTGGCACCTCTCGGTGGATGTGCAGCACGCGCTGCACATGGAGGATCTGCTCGGCGCGGCGGACTATATCACCATTCATGTGCCGCTCATGGACAGCACGCGCAACTACCTGGATGCGGCGCAGATTGCGCAGATGAAGGACGGCGTCGTCCTTTTGAACTTCGCGCGCGACGGGCTCATCAACGAGGAGGCGCTCTTTGCCGCGCTGGACAGCGGCAAGGTCGCGCGGTACCTCACCGACTTCCCGGACGACGCCTGCCTGTCGCACAGCAAGGTGATCTGCACGCCGCACCTCGGCGCGTCCACCCCGGAGTCCGAGGAAAACTGCGCGTCCATGGCGGCGGAGGAGTTGCGCGACTATCTGGAGACCGGCGCGATCCGCAATTCCGTCAACCTCCCGGCCTGCCCGCTCTCGCCCAGCCGGCATTCCCGCCTCACGGTCATCCACGGCAATGTGTCCGGCCTGATCGCCAAGATCAGCAGCATCCTGAGCGACGCCAACATCAACATCGAGGAAATGGTCAACAAATCCCGCGGGGAGATCGCCTATTCCGTGTTCGACCTGAATGAACACCCCTCCGGCGAGGTCATGGCAAAGATCGCCGCTGCGGAAGGCGTCCGAAAGGCGCGCTGCATCCGCTGACTTCCCCATAAAAACAGCGCACAGAACGGTCTGTGCGCTTTTTTTATGAAATTTCCTTGAATTTTCTTGGCCTGCTTTGTGCTGTCCCATTGCCTCGGGCGGCGATATATGGTATAACTAGAAGCACAAACGACTTCTTTCCCCGCCCGGCTTTGGGGCGTGGGTTGAGAATAGCAGGAGGGTTTTTCATGGGAATTAAGGTGTGCGACCAAACCCTGCGGACATTTCTGGACGCGCGGGATCTCGCCTATCTGGAGGAAGCGGCCGCGGGCGCGCACAAGCTCCTTGTGGGCAAAAACGGCGCGGGCAGCGACTTTCTCGGGTGGCTTTCCTATCCCGAAACCTATGACCGCGCGGAATATGCCCGCGTGCAAGAGGCGGCGCGGCGCATCCGCGAGACCAGCGATGTGCTCATCGTCATCGGCATCGGCGGATCCTACCTCGGCGCGCTGTCTGCGATCGAGCTGCTCCGGGGGCGCTTCCACAACCTGAAGGCGGACGGCCTGCAGGTCTTTTTTGCGGGCAATAATTTAAGCGCCTCCTACCTAAACGAGCTGCTGGCGCTGTGCGAGGGGCGGGAGGTGTCCGTCAATGTCATTTCCAAATCGGGCACCACGACCGAACCGGCCATCGCCTTCCGCATCTTCAAGCAGTATCTGGAGCAGCGCTATGGCCGCGCGGAGGCGGCGCAGCGCATCTATGTCACGACCGACCGAAAAAAGGGAACGCTCAAGGCGCTGGCCGATGCGGAGGGGTATGAGACCTTCGTCGTCCCGGACGACATCGGCGGCCGGTATTCGGTGCTGACCTCTGTCGGAATGCTCCCCATCGCGGCCGCGGGGTGCGACACGGGAGCCATCCTCTCGGGCGCGGGAGATGCGATGCGCGAACTGGCCGCCCCGGGGCTAGCTAACCCGGCCTATCACTATGCCGCACTGCGGAACGCACTGTACCGCAAGGGCAAGACGACGGAGATCCTCGTGGGGTATGAACCCGATCTCGTCTCCTTCCAGGAATGGTGGAAGCAACTGTTCGGCGAGAGCGAGGGCAAGGACGGTAAGGGCATCTTCCCGGCATCCGTCTGCTTCTCCACCGACCTGCACTCGATGGGGCAGTACATCCAGCAGGGGCTGCGCAACCTGTTCGAGACCGTGCTCTTCTTCCGGCAGCCCAAGCAGGAATACATCATCCCCTGCGACGATGCCAATGCCGACGGCCTCTCCTTCCTTGACCGCATGCCCGTGAGCCAGGTCAACCACCGCGCGTTTGAGGCGGCGCTGCTGGCGCACACGGACGGCGGCGTGCCCAACATCGTGCTGGAGGCCGAGCGTATCGACGCCTATACCTATGGCTACCTCGTGTACTTCTTTGAAAAGGCGTGCGCCGCGTCGGGGTATATGCTGGGCGTCAACCCCTTTAACCAACCCGGCGTGGAGGATTATAAGGTCAACATGTTCGCCCTGCTCGGCAAACCGGGATATGCCGAAAACCGCGCGCAGTTGGAATCACGCCTGTGGCGGTAATATATCGAAATGCAAAAATAGAGCAGCCATTTGGCTGCTCTATTTTTTAATCTTTTGGATATTACATGTCGGCAAAGGCGTCGTGGATGGCGACCATCGTGCGCTCGAAATCCTCGTTCTTAACGCCGACGATGATGTTCATCTCGCTCGAACCCTGGTCAATCATGCGTACATTGATGTTGGCCTTGGCCATCGCGGAAAATAGCGTCGCCGCCGTACCGATGCTTTCCCGCATACGCTTGCCGACCGTCGCGATGAGCGCCAGGTTGCGCACAATCTCCACGCTGTCCGGTTCACAGGTGCGGTGAATGTCGTCCACAATGTCATTGATATTGTCCTTGACCTTCGCGTCCTCGAGCACGACGCACAGCGTGTCGATGCTGGAGGGCATGTGTTCGAACGGGATGCCGTACTTTTCAATGCAAGCGAGCACCCGGCGGCCGAAGCCGAGCTCCGTGTTCATGCCATTCTTTTCAATCGAAATGATTGTGAAGTTCTTTTTGCCGGCAATGCCTGTGACGGGCGGACCGTCATAGCTCTCGATGGTCGGGAGAATCATCGTGCCCGAGTCCTCCGGCGCATTCGTGTTGCGCACATTGATCGGGATCGCGTATTTATACACCGGGAAGATCGAATCCTCGTGCAGCACCGCTGCGCCCATATAGCTCAGCTCGCGCAGCTCGCGGTAGGTGATCGATTCCACCTTTTTCGCGTGCTTGACGATGCGCGGATCGACCATATAGAACCCGGACACATCCGTCCAGTTTTCGTACAGGTCTGCCCGCACCGCCGCGGACACGATCGCACCCGTGACATCTGACCCGCCGCGCGAGAAGGTCTTGATCGACCCGTTGGGCATGCTCCCGTAAAAACCCGGGATCACCGCGCGCTCGAGGCCGCGCAGCCGCTCAGACAGCGCCTTTTCGGTGCGCTTTTCGTCGTATTTGCCGCGCTTGTCAAACAGGATCACCTCTGCCGCATCCACAAAGGCATAGCCCAGGTAGTCTGCGATCAGCATGCCGTTTAGGTATTCGCCGCGGCTCGCCGCGTAGTCCGCGCCCGCCCCATCGAGCAGGTTCTTCAAAACCTCCTCCAGCCGAGCCTCGATGTTGACCGACAGGCCGAGGTCGCGCTTGATGTCCGTAAAGCGGGCAAAAATCTTGTCATAAAAGGGGCGGTAGTCCTCGCCCTGCTCAATTGCGCTCTCCAGACCATAGAGCAGGTCCGTCACCTTGATCTGATACCGGTCAGATTTGCCCGGCGCCGAGGGCACGATATAGCGGCGCGCCGGGTCGGCCTCGATGATCTTTTTCACCTTGGCGATCTGCACCGCGTCCGCAAGGGAGGTTCCTCCGAATTTCGCCACCTTGATTTCCATAAATACTCCTTGCGCCGCGCGCTCAATCCGACTTTTTCTTAAACAGGTTGGAGATCTTGAACTCTTTGAGCTTAGAAAGCGCACCGGATACCTCCTCCGAGGCGTCCTGTACCGGCGCTTCCTGTGCCGTTTCCCCGTCCTCTCCTGCCTCCAGAGTGTCCCCGGGGAGTTCCTCTTCCTCCGGGATCTCCTCATGCTCGGTGAGCAGGCGGCATTCCACATAGTAGCGCTTTTCGTTGGCCTCGCCGAGCGAGAAGCACTTCTTCGGGAATACGCCCATCTCGGACAGCGTGTCAAAGAAGGTGGATTTCTCCATCGCGGGCATCACAAAGCCCAGCGTGTCATATTCCTGCGTCACGCGCTCGAATTCCTCGTCGCCGTGGACATATTCCAGCTTGGCGAGCGGGTATTCGCGCACAAAGTCCTCCAGCACCGGCTGCAGCTGTTCGACCAGCATACGCGTCGTGGGGGAATTGATCTCGATCCGACCGGCGCTGGACTTGCTCGTAAAGAAGAGGGTCTCCGGCGCTTCCGACACCTGCATGGAGGGCTTGCGGCGCGAGAACACGAGCCGCGCGTCCGCCCCGACAGAATTCAGGTGGTCGACGACATACTGGATGCACATGGAACTGCTCACGCCGGAGATCACGCGGTGAATGGGCAGAAGCGGCATCGCCGGATCGTGCAGGTTGACGAGCTCACACATCGCATAGCGCAGCGGGCTAGTCTCCTGTTCCTCGGGCGAGAGAGTCTGCTTGGCCTCTTCCCAGATGGCCTTGGCCGTCGCGAGGGAATGGTTGCCGTCGCCCACACAGAAGCGCATGCCGTCCCGGGTCTTTAAAAGCGAGAGCTGATGCAGGATCTCCTCCTCCACCGCCTTGTCCTCGATGAGGTAGCCAGTCACGCGGCCGCCGTGCAGCATGAGGTCGATGTCATACAGCTTCGTGAAAGATTCGCGCTTGCGCCAAACCGGTTCGATGACCCGGTTCTGCACATCGTCCATCAAGAGGAAGATGTGCGGCATCTCCAGCTCCGCGCCGGAACGGAGGTCCATGCGCGCCCGGACGCGCTCCTCCAGCACTTCCTCACTGGCGCGGATCTGCGCCTTTTTAAAGGGATCCGCATCGAATTCCTCGAGGTCCACAAGCACCATGAGCCCCTTGCGCACGCGGCGGTTGATCGTCCGTTCGACCAGGATAAAGCCCTGCGGCAGCAGCGTCAGCACGCCGTCGTCGATATAGCGGGTCATGACCTCCTTGGCGCTCTGGATGCGCTCGTCCTGATCCGGCATGCCGAGGTAGATTTCCGGCAGCATGATATGCAGCGACGAGGGGCTGCCGCCGACGATGCGCTCCACCTCGTGCCAATAGGCCTCGTTCGTCGTATACTGATCGCAGGCGATCACGGCCCATTTACGCATATTGACCTTTTTATCCGGCAGCAGTGCTTCCGGCACGGCGAGTCCGATCTGTTGATACTTTTGTTCCATATTCCAACATCCTTCCACACAGCCTCGGGGAAGCGGATCTTCGTCCCTTGCCTGCGTCCTATTTCTATCGAAAATTTATCGGATTTTGCAAAAATTAAAATACAGTTACTACTATACCATATGCGCCGCGCATCTTCAACTTTTTTCTGTAAATTCCCATCCGCGCCGCGCTTTTCCATGCACACGGGGGAAGCAAGACCGCCTTTATTGACAAAGCCCCAACCATAATATAATATTAGATGCATAAAAAACCGTATCAATACTGCACCGGGACGCCCCCGCGCCCTGGGTCGGCTGCCGGTGGGCGGCCCGCAAAAGGAGTGTATTCCATCGTGAATTTACCAGAAGTTGAAAAGAAATGGCAAAAGATCTGGGAGGAGACCGGACTGTACCATTTCGATCGTCACAGCGACAAGCCCAAAAAATATGTGCTTGAAATGTTCTCCTACCCCTCGGGCGCCAAGCTGCATGTCGGGCATTGGTATAACTTCGGCCTGGCTGATTCCTACGCGCGCTACCTGCGCATGAAGGGCTACAATGTCTTCCAGCCGATGGGCTTTGACGCGTTCGGCCTGCCCGCCGAAAACTATGCGATCAAGACGGGCATCCACCCGAAAGATTCCACGATCGCCAACATCGCGACGATGGAAAAGCAGTTAAAAGCCATGGGCGGCTCCTTCGACTGGGACTATGAAGTCAAGACCTGCATGCCCGAGTATTATAAATGGACGCAGTGGTGCTTTTTGCAGCTATATAAGAAGGGTCTCGCCTATCGCGCCGCGGCGCCGGTCAACTGGTGCCCGCACTGCAACACCGTGCTCGCCAACGAGCAGGTCGTGGACGGCGAATGCGAGCGGTGCCACACGCCCGTCACGCGCAAGCACCTGACACAGTGGTTCTTCAAAATCACCGACTATGCGGAGGAGCTGCTTGCTGACCTCGACGGGCTGGACTGGCCGGAAAAGACCAAGCTCATGCAAAAGCACTGGATCGGCAAGTCCACGGGCAGCGAAGTGACCTTCGACATCGTGGGCGGCGGGCAGCTCTCCGTCTTTACGACGCGCGCAGACACGCTGTACGGCTGCACCTATGTCGTCATCTCGCCGGAGCACCCGATGGTCGATTCACTCACCACACCGGAACAGAAGGAGGCCGTCGAGGCGTACAAGAAATACGCCGCCGCGTCGAACGAGATCGACCGCCTCTCCTCTACGCGCGAAAAGACGGGCGTGTTCACCGGTTCGTATGCGGTGAACCCAGTGAACGGCCGCAAGGTGCCGATCTGGGCGGCGGACTATGTCCTCGCAAGCTACGGCACGGGCGTCGTCATGGCCGTCCCGGCGCACGACGAGCGCGATTTTGCGTTTGCGACCAAATACAACCTGCCCATCGAGCGCGTCGTCGCCGCGAAAAACCCGGGACAGGACGATGCGCTGCCCTTCTGCGACTATGAGGGCGTGCTCGTGAACAGTCACGCATTCGACGGTCTTTCCGTTGTGGAGGGCAAACAGGCCGTGACCGAGCATCTGGAAAAGCGCGGCAAGGGTGGGTTCAAGACGACCTACCGCCTGCGCGACTGGCTGATCTCGCGGCAGCGGTACTGGGGCGCGCCTATCCCGATCATCCACTGCCCGCACTGCGGCGATGTACCGGTGCCGGAAAAGGACCTCCCGGTGGAGCTGCCCTATGATGTCGACTTCACGCCGGACGGCACCTCGCCGCTCGCCAAGCACGCGGGCTTTATGAACTGCAAATGCCCGGTCTGCGGCGCGGATGCGCAGCGCGACCCGGACACGATGGACACCTTCGTATGCTCCTCGTGGTACTACCTGCGCTATCCCGACAACAAGGACGCCAAGATGGCGTGGGACCCGGCGATCATCAACAGGATGCTCCCGGTGGACAAGTATGTCGGTGGCGCGGAGCATGCCTGCATGCACCTTCTGTATTCGCGGTTCTTCACCAAGGCATTCCGCGACATGGGCTACCTCGATTTCGACGAACCCTTCCTCTCGCTCGTCCATCAGGGGACGATCCTGGGGCCGGACGGCGAAAAAATGAGCAAGTCCAAGGGCAATGTCGTCTCGCCGGACACCTATGTGCAGAAATACGGCGCGGATGTGTTCCGCATGTACCTGGGCTTTGGCTTTGCCTACATCGAGGGCGGCCCGTGGAACGACGGCGGCATCCGCTCGATCGCCAAATACCTCGACCGTGTGGAGCGCCTTGTGGACCGCGTCTATGCCGCAGACCTAGCGCAGAGCGACCCCGCGGCGGACAAGAAGGACCTGACCTTCGTGCTGCACCGCTCGATCAAGGCGGTGGACGCGGACCTATCGACCTTCTCCTTCAACACGGCCATTGCCCGCATGATGGAGCTCACGAACGCGCTGTATAAATACACGGATACGCCGTTTGACATCGACTTCGCCAAGGAATGCGTGCGCACGCTGCTGCTGCTCATGGCGCCGGTCGCGCCGCACTTTGCGGAGGAGCTCTGGGAACGCATCGGCGGGAGCTACAGCATCTTTAACGCCGCCTTCCCGGCCTATGAGGAGGCTCTGCTCGTCAAGGACGAGACGACCTATCCCTTGCAGGTCAACGGCAAGGTCAAGGAACGCTTCTCTGTGCCCTCTGATTTTTCGCGGGAGCAGATCGAGGCGTTTGTCCGCGAACACTTCGCGTCCTACTTTGACGGCATGGAGGTCGTCAAGCTGATTGTCGTGCCGGGGCGGATCGTCAACCTCGTCCTGAAGCCGCAAAAATAACCACCTGCCGCCGCGCCCACCGCACGGCGGCTTTTTGCCCTTTTTCGAAAAGGGCGCCCATGACTTTGCCGCAATGCCGCTATCTGGTGGAGATTGCCCGCCACACCTCGCTTTCGCAGGCCGCCGCCTTTTTGGACACGCTCCAAGAGGTTGTGCGGAAATTGGAAGGATGACAAAAAGCAGTGTGCCCCAAAACACACTGCTTTTTTGATTGCCCGCTTGCCCTTGCGAAGCCGTATATGGGATGGCATCTCTGCCCCAATGCAATACCGCCGGGCATGCCTGGGTAGTGTGCTGCACTTTGCCCGGCAACCGCCCCATGCGCACTTGGCTTGGGGCAACCTACTACGCTTGATTCGATCGATGCGGCGTGGCGCGGCGCTCCTGCTCGGCCATCCAATTTTCTTCGCGCAAATGTTCCCGGCCGGGATGCCGCCGCTCCGCTATGCAGGATATGCTGCCTACGGCCTTACCTGCCTTTATAGGCATGTGGGGCGCGTTTCCCGCGCCTCCTCACAATTCCCGGATCTCGAACAGCCGCCAGCTCCTCTCCGCCGCCGGGTAGAGCTGCGTCCCGCAATAGGCGCAGACCTTCTGCCCGATCTGCGGAACCGGTGCGCCGCAATTGGGGCATTCATACACGGCGACGCCCTGTTCCACATCCGCCTCCGCCGCCGCGAGGTAGCGGATCTGCACCTTGGTCTGCACCGTCTGCCCCGCTACATCGCATTGGCAGGCCGCCTGATAGGTCACAAAGCACTGCGCACCCGTGTTTTCATACCCGGAGAGCGCCGCCGCGTGCACAAAGGGCGAAGTAATCGCCATTCCCGCGCGCCGGGCGATTTCCCCCCGCAGGTCGTTCGAAAAGCTTTTCACCCCGGCATCGTCCGCAAACAGTGAGCGCCCGGCCGCACAGCTCTGCCAGAACAGGAGGGCGTCCTGCTTCGCGCGCCGCTCCATGAGCGCGAGGTCATATTCCGGAAAATCCCGCCGCAGCGCGGGGAGCAGCAGCCGCCCCATCGAGGACAGCGACTTGGGGCGGGTCTGCGCCTCCTCCTCGCCCGCCTCGATCATGCCGCGCATATACCTCAACCACTGCCGCCCTCGGCGCACTGCGCGCGCGATCGCGATCCCGCCGCCCAGCAGTACCGCCGCCAATATCACCCAGAGGATCCATTTTTCTCTCATCGCCGTGCCTCACCAAAGCGCGCCCAGCGCCAGCTTCCACACCGGCAGCAGGAGCAGATTCACAATCATCGTGACGGACAGGCACTGCGAGGAAAATTCCACATCCGACCCGTATTCCCCGGCCACGATCGGCGCGTTATTCATGGCGGGCATCGCAGCCACGGCCACGAACACCTGGCTCATGTCCGCGGGGAGGCCAACCAGCCGCACGATGCCCAGCATGCAAAGCGGGATGAGCACCGCGCGCCCCAGCACGACGCACAGCACCTCCCGCCCGATGCGCAGGTTCTTTAGGCCGATCCGATGCAACGAATAGCCGACATACAGGAGAGCCAGCGGCGTGCACAGGCCGCCGAAGTATTTGCAGGTTTTCTCTAAAAAGAGCGGCAATTGCACGCCCAGCAGCACGAGCACGATGCCTGCACACAGGCCGAGGAAACCCGGCGAGAGCAGCTTCTTCATCGTCCGCACCGAAAAGAAGGGATGCGCCGCGCCGCTGTCCCGCCCGACAAGGTATACGCCAAGCGTCCAGAACAGCACGCTGTTCGACAGGTCGTACAGCAGCACATAGGACGCCGCCGCGTCGCCGAACAGCGCCTGACACACGGGCAGCCCGATGAAGATCGTGTTGGCGCAGCTCACCATCACGGCGAAGATGCCGCGCCGTCCCTCCCGGATGCGCAGCACGCGCGCGAGCAGGAAGCTCAGCCCCAAAAAGAGGGCGACCGCCAAAAACACCACGCCGAGCGCCAAGGGCGCCTCTGCAAGCATCGCGCGATCGACATGCGTGAGCAAGTTGCTCACCGCCGACGCGGGCACGCCGAGGTATACGATCGTCTTGGATAAAAAGGCCGCGACCTCTGCGTCAATCCATCCCTTGGCTGCGAGGGCGTAGCCGAGCGCCATCACCAAAAACAGCGCCGCAACGATTTGAAAGCCATCCAGCATATACTTTCCTCCTTAGAACAAGACCGTGAACAGCAGCATGAGTAGCGGCATGGTCACAAGACTTAGAAGCGTTGTGATCGCCATCGTCTCCGCCCCAAAGGCGCTGTCCGAACCATACGCCTCCGCCAGGATCGGCGCGTTGGACATCGCGGGCATCGCCGCTTGGACGATGAACACCTGACTCATGTCCGCCGGCGCGCCCAGCGCCGCGCAGGCCGCGTATGCGAGCGCCGGCCCCACGAGGATGCGTCCCAAGAGCACGCCCCAGGTGTCCTTTTCAAAATGCAGGTTTCGAAGTCCCGTCTTCCACAAAATATACCCGATGAACAACAGCGCCATCGGCGTGCAGGTCGCGGCGAGGTACCCGCAGGCCTTGGTCAAAAACAGCGGCAGCCGCACGCCCAGCAGCACGAGCGCGAGCGAGACCGCAAAGCTCACGATGCCGGGCGAGAGCACCTTTTTGAGCGCGCCTAGGATCGAAAATTTCCCTCCCGCCTGCGCCGGGTTGTCCTTTTGCACAAAATAGATGCCGATCGTCCACACGAGCGTCGTGTTGCCCATATAGTAGAATAGCGCGTAGGGAATGGATGCATCGCCAAACAGCGCCTGACACACGGGAAGCCCGATGAAGATCGTGTTGGAAAAGGCAAACATCAAATAGAAGATGCCGCGCCGTCCTTTTTTGACGCGCAAAAGCCGCCCCACCGCGACCGCCGCCAGAAAGGCCAGGAGGTTGCTCGCAAAAGGCGCCAGGATGCCCATGCCCGCATTTTGGAGCATATCCGCGCGAAAACTGGTGAACATATTGTTGACGGTGGAGGCGGGCACGCCGATCCACAGCACGAGCTTGGACAGGAGCTTGGACGCCTTTTCGTTCAAGATCCCCCGCGCCGCCAAAAAATACCCCGCCGCCATCAGCAAAAGAAGTGTCAGGACGATCTGCACTGCATTTCCCATGAGATTTCCTCGTTTCGTAGTTCTTTCTTTCCAGTATAGCATAGGCGGGGCGGAATTTACAGTTTTTTTGCAAATTTATGCAGGTGAGTTTGCCGAAAATTGCAAAAAGCGGCAAACATTTCCCCTCATACTTTTGCCCGCCGCGGCGCAGGCTATCCATAGAGCGCATCCAAGGAGGTTTTTTTATGAAGCAACAAGTTGTACGCTGTCAAATCGAAAGCTGCCGCCACAACTCGCCCGATCACTATTGTCAGCTTACAAGCATCCGCGTCGCGCCGTGTGCGCCCCGCCAATGCGGCAATGTCGCCAACAAGCGGGAAAGCATGTGCGCGAGCTTTGAAAAGAAGGAGGTGTCGTTTTTTTGATCGAACAGATACGCTGCGATTCCCTGTCCTGCGTGCATAACCGGGACGGCCACTGCCAAAGCGGGGCCGTCGACATGCAGTTCTATGCCGGGCCGGGCTACGGCGATGTGTACTGTAATTCCTACGCCAAGCGGGATTCCCTGCGCAGCCGGGCGGAGGATGCCCTGCCCGCTGGTCCGGCGATGCTGGATGCTACCGAGCAGAACACGCCGCGCCCGGGCGGGGAGATCTGCTGTCAGGCTGGAGAGTGCGCCTTTAACCGCGCGTCTTGCTGCCAGGCGGCGCAGGTCTTTGTGTCTGAGCCCGAGCACCACGGGACGCTGTCGCTATGCAAGACCTATCTGAAATAGCGCAAAAAAACCGGCAATCGCCGGTTTTTTTGTAGACTCGTGATTCTCGTTTGTTTGCGCTTACGCCTCCAGCGCCTCGAATTGCCGGAGGGCGTCCGCGAATTCCTGCATGCACAGCCGCACGGCCTCGGATACATCGATACCCGCCTTTTTCAGGATCTCCATCGGGTAATCGCTGCCGCCCGCCTGCAAAAACGCCTTGTATTTTGCCAGCATGCCGGGTTCGGTCTCCAGCTTGCGCACGATAGCCGATGCGCAGGAGAAGCCCGTCGCATACTTATACACATAGAACGCGGTATAGAAATGCGGGATGCGCGCCCATTCGTACTGAATCGTCGGGTCATCGCCCATCTCTTTGCCGTAATACAGGCGGTTCAGGTCGAAATACAGCCCGTTTAAGGCCTCGACCGTGAGCGCCTCTCCGCGCTCTGCCTTGGCGTGCGCCTGCATCTCGAATTCTGCAAACATCGTCTGCCGCAGCACGGTGGTGCGGAACTGATCGATGTAGTGGTTCAGAACATATTTCTTGAGCGCCGGGTCGCTCACCGTGCGCAGCAGGTGCTTGGTGAGCAGGATCTCGTTGACCGTCGAGGCGACCTCCGCCACAAAGATCGCATAGCCCGCCTTGGCATAGGGCTGCGCCCCGTCCGAATAGAAGGTGTGCATCGCGTGGCCCAGCTCATGCGCCAGTGTGAACACGCTGTCCAAGTCAGACCGGTGGTTCAACAGCACATATGGGTGCGTGCCGTACACGCCCCAGGAATACGCGCCGCTGCGCTTGCCCGGCGTCTCGTACACATCGATCCAGCCGTCGGCATACGCCCGGCGGAGCATGCCGGTATAGTCCTCGCCGAGCACGCCCAGCGCCTCGAGCACAATGTCCTGCGCCTGTTCATAGGTGTACTGCGCGTCCACCTCGGGCACGAGCGGGGCATAGACATCATACATTTCCAGGTTCTTTATGCCGAGCGCCCGGCCGCGCAGGCGGAGGTAGTCATACATCGTGCCCAGGTTTTCGTGTACGGTGTCGATGAGATCGGTATACACCGCCGGCGGGACATTGTCCGCAAACAGCGCCTTATTTCGCGCGCTCTCATACCCGCGCGCCTTGGCATAGAAGATGTCCTTCTTGACCGCGGTGGAATAGGTCGCCGCGATGGTGTTGATATGCCCGGAAAATGCCTCGTAGTATTTGCGGTACACCTTTTCCCGCAGTGCGCGGTCAGGGCTCTGCATGAGCTCCATATACTTGGCATGCGTGATGGGATACACCCGCCCTTCGTGCTCCACCTCGCCGAATTTCAGGTCAGCGTTGTCGAGCATGGTGAAAATCTCCTGCGCACCGTCCGAAAAATCGCCCGCCATGGACAGGAGGCGTTCGCTCTTCTCGTCCAGCACATGCGCCTTGGAGCGCAGCAAATTCTCGAGCATGAAGGAATAGTCCGTTAGTTCCGGCGCGTGGATATAGGCGGAAAGCGTCTGCTCATCGAGCGAGAGCAGCAGCGGGTCCAAGAACGACAGCGCCCCGGACAGCCGCACCGCGAGGTTCTGCGCCCGCGAGGCCAGCCCCTGATACACGGAGTCCGCACTGTCCTCGTCGCGCCGCATACGCGCATAGACGAACAGCCGTTCCAGCATCCACGACGCCCGGTCGATTTTTTGGAGGCCGTCCCGCATCGTGTCCACATTGTCTGCGATGTGCTCCTTCAGAGCGGAAAGCGCAGGAAGCATCGCCTCCACCTCGGCAAATTCCGCCTCCCACGCCTCGTTGTCGGCGAAAATGTCTTCCAGTTTCCACTTGTACTTTGCATCGATCTCGCTTCTCTTTTGTGCCTGCATACTTCCTCCTTACTGGCCTTCCGGCAGGTCGGAGCGTACTGCCTTATAGGCGCGCAGCCCCTCGTAGTGTTCCTTTTGCTGAATCGTCATCTGCGCAAACGCTTCGTCCACCGTCCTAGCTACGCTGAACAGTTCCATCGTCGCGGGCTTGCTGAATTTTTCGCGGATCGCATACTGCAAAAATGCAAGCAGCGAATTGTAGTACCCATTCGTATTCAAAATCACGATGGGCTTGAAATGCCGTCCCAGCTGCTTGAGCGTAAAAATCTCAAAAAATTCGTCAAACGTGCCGGGGCCGCCGGGCAACACAAAAAAGGCATCGGACAGATCCTCCATCTTTTGCTTGCGCTCCCGCATCGTGCTCGTAAAGATCGTCTGCGTACATCCTGAAAACAGCACGCCGTCTGCCTGGAAAAACTCGGGGCTCACACCCACAATCTCTCCCCCGGCGGAGGCGGCGCCGCGCGCCGCCGCACCCATCACACCGGTCGCCCCCGCGCCGTAGACCATGCCGATCCCGCGCTGTGCCAGCGTTTTCCCCATCAAAAAGGCGTCGTCCAAATACACCTTGTCAAGCGTCATGCTGGACGCTCCATATACGCAAATTCGCATGCGAATCTCCTCCCTTTTAAGAAAATCTTACCTCCATTATACACGATTGCCATGTATTTTCAACAAAGCTACGATTTCCATTCTTCCTCGCTTTCATGCGCACGCTTCAATGTATTCCTATTGAGTAGCTCCTATGCCGCCCAGCGCTATTTTCCCCCACTGCCGCATATACTATCCACAGCAAACTTGCGAGGTACCCCATGCAAACGCCAACCCTTCTCTATGTTGAATGCGCCGCTCCGGGGCTTTTGCGCCTGGACGGCGCACCCTTTGCCCAAACGCCCGCAGAGGGTCTCTGCCGCTATGTCGCCCGCACGGCGCTGACGATGGAATTTTTGCCGATGGGCAATCCGCCGGGCGGCGTTTTCCTGCCGTTCGCGCGGCAGATCGACCTCTCCGCCGACGCTCCGCGTATCTTTGAAAACGACGGCGCTGCGGAGCTGTTCGTGCTGCCCGCGGAAGCGTTCGCGCTGCGGCTACATCCGCCGGCGCTGCCCCGCCCCCAGCTGCCCCGCACGCTCACGCAGCTGCGCTTTTCGCCCGGCAGCGGCACCGTGACGGCAGAGATCTGCGCCGATGCGGACACGGATCTGCTGCTCTCGGACGCTGCGGGCAATGTGCTGTTCGCCTGCTCACTCTGCGCGGGTGAGCTCAAAGAACCCCGCCTGTTTACCCGCCGCATGGAGGGGCGCGTGCTGCTCTTCGCCGAGGGGAAATGCGAAGGGGGCGTGCTGTTCGCCTGCGTCGACCCGGCCTCCCGTCGCCTGCTGTCCCGCGAGGAATGCCTGTCCTACCGGCTGCTGGACGCGGGGGCGGAATGGGTCTTTCCGCTTGGTGCGCCGGAGGTCACACTGCACTGCCGGACGGACCGCCTTTCTAGCGGCGGCGCGCCCTCACACCGGGTGCAGACCGCCGCCCCGCTCCCCGCCCGGTCGGCGGGCATCGCGCTGGCCGAGGCCGTCCGCCTGCGCGACGGGGAGGCAGCCATGTCGCTTCTGGAGCCGTCGCTTCGCGCGCAGCTTTCCTTTTCCGACCTCTGCGAATTTTGGGGTGAGACGGACGAGGTCTACCTCCCCCTGTGCCGGGACGCGCAGGTCGCGGTCTGCCAGAAAACCGCCCCGCACATGTTTTCGGTGCGGGTGTTCGATTTTGCCTTTGCACAGGGGAAAATCGCCGATTTGACGGAGCAATAGGCCGGGAGCTGTTTACATCACCGGGCCGATGTGATATATTAAAAATTAAGAAATTTTTTGAAGACTTCCCCCGTTTCGCGGGGAATAGGCGGTGAATGCATGAATTATAAAGAACAACTCTCCCTGCTGCTCGCGCAGGCCTCCGGGTTGGATGCGGACAAGCTCGCGTCCCTTTTGGAAGTGCCGCCGGATATGGACATGGGCGATTTTGCGCTCCCCTGCTTCAAGCTGGCGCGGGAACTGCGCAAAGCGCCGCCTGCCATCGCGCAGCAGCTCTTGGATTCGCTCGGGGAATTGCCCCCATGGATCGACCGCGCGGAACTCGCGGGCGGCTACCTCAACTTCTTCCTGTCCCGGACGCAGTTTGTCGGCGCGACGCTTGGCGAAGTGGCGGCCAAGCAGGAACGGTATGGCTCCTCGGACGAGGGCGCCGGGCGCAACATCGTGCTCGATTACTCCTCCATCAACATTGCTAAGCCGTTCCACATCGGGCACCTCTCGACGACGGTCATCGGCAGCTCGCTGTACAAGATCTTCAACTTCCTGGGCTTCCATTCCGTGGGCGTCAACCACCTGGGCGACTGGGGTACGCAGTTCGGCAAGCTCATCAGCGCCTACAAGCGCTGGGGCGACCGCGACACGGTCGAGCAGGGCAGCATCCGCGCACTCCTGGCGCTGTATGTCCGCTTCCACGAGGAGGCGGAAAGGGATCCCTCTCTTGAGGAGGAGGGCCGCGCTTGGTTCAAAAAAATCGAGGACGGCGACGAGGAAGCGCTTTCCCTGTTTTCCTGGTTTAAGGAACTCACGCTGCGCGAGGTGTCCAAGATTTATGACATCCTGGATGTGCATTTCGATTCCTACGCCGGCGAGAGCTTCTATAACGACAAGATGCAGCCGGTCATCGACGAACTCGAGGCCAAGGGCCTGTTGGAGGACAGCAACGGCGCGAAGGTGGTCAACCTGGACGCTTACAACATGCCGCCCTGCCTCATTTTGAAATCGGATGGCGCGACGCTATATGCCACGCGCGACCTGGCCGCCGCGTTTTACCGCAAGAAGACCTATGACTTCTACAAGGACCTGTATGTCGTCGCGTATCAGCAGAACCTGCACTTCCGGCAGCTCTTCAAGGTCATCGAGCTCATGGGATACGATTGGGCCAAGGACATGGAGCATGTCGCGTTCGGCATGGTGTCCATGACGGACGGCACCTTGTCCACCCGCAAGGGGCGCGTCATCTTTTTGGAGGATGTCATTCACGCCGCCATCGACAAGACGCGCGCCATCATCGAGGAAAAGAACCCCTCCCTGCCCGACAAGGACAAGACGGCGCAGGACATCGGCGTGGGCGCGCTTATCTATAGCACGCTGTCCAACAGCCGCATCAAGGACATTGTCTTTGACCTCGACCGCATTTTGAACTTTGACGGCGAGACCGGGCCGTATGTGCAGTACACGCACGCGCGCGCACTGTCTGTGCTGCGCAAGGCAGCGGACCTGCCCCCGGCGGAGCCGGACTATTCCGCGCTCACCTGCCCGCAGGCCTATGCGGTCATCAAGCTGATCGCGGAATTCCCGGAGGTCATCCGCCGCGCAGCGGAAAAATACGAACCCTTCTTCATCACGCGGCATGTCACCGCGCTGGCGCAGGCGTTCAACAAGTTCTATTACGACATCCGCATCCTGGACGAGGACGCGCAGGCCACTGCCGCCCGATTGGAGCTTGTCCGCGCGACCGCGACGGTCATCAAGACCGGACTCGGCCTGTTAGGTATCCACGCGCCGGATCGGATGTAAGCGCTTTTTAGACTTTTTTCGATAGAAAGGATGTTTTTTCTATGTTAGATATTCGCCGTATTCGCGAAAACCCGGAAGAGATTGCCCGCCTTGTTTCGCGGCGCGGGAAGGAATTCCGCTTTGACAACCTGCTCCAGATGGATGCAGAGCGCCGCAGCGCGATTGCAGAGACCGAATCGCTCAAGGCCAAGAAGAACGCCGTCTCTAAGCAGATCCCCGTCCTCAAGAAGAAGGGCGAGGACACTTCCGCCCTGTTCGCGGAAATGAAGCAGGAGAGCGACCGCATCAAGGCGCTGGACGACCGCGTGGCCGAGCTGGACGAGGCGATCCGCACCGAGATGCTCGCCATCCCCAATGTGCCGCACGCCTCCGTGCCGGACGGATTGTCGGACGCCGACAATGTGGAGGTTCGCCGCTTTCTGGAGCCCACGAAGTTCGATTTCGAGCCCAAGGCGCACTGGGACCTCGGCACCGACCTCGACATTTTGGATTTTGAGAAGGCCGCGGCCGTGACGGGCGCGCGTTTCACCTTCTATAAGGGCCTGGGCTCCCGCCTGGAGCGCAGCATCTATAACTTCATGCTGGACACGCATACCGCGGACGGCAAGTATGAGGAAGTATTCCCGCCCTACATCGTGCATAAGCGCTCGCTGTACGGCACGGGCCAGTTCCCGAAGTTCATGGACCAGGAATTCCACCTCGAGGGGACGGATTACTACCTGATCCCGACGGCAGAGGTGCCGGTCACCAACATGTACCGCGAAAGCATCCTGGACGGCGCAAAGCTGCCGATCTATCACTGCGCCTACAGCGCCTGCTTCCGCAGCGAAGCGGGCAGCGCCGGCCGCGACACCCGCGGGCTCATCCGCCAGCATCAGTTCAACAAGGTGGAGCTTGTCAAGTTCGTCCGCCCCGAGACCTCGTATGACGAATTGGAAAAGCTCACGAACGATGCCGAAAAGATCTTGCAGCTTTTGAAGCTGCCGTATCGCGTCGTCGCACTGTCCGCAGGCGACCTCGGCTTCTCGGCCGCCAAGACCTATGACATCGAGGTCTGGATGCCGAGCTATGGCCGGTATGTGGAGATCTCCTCCTGCTCCAACTTTGAGGACTTCCAGGCGCGCCGCGCCAACATCCGCTACCGCGATGGGGCGAAGGGCAAGACCGACTTCATCCACACGCTGAACGGCAGCGGCCTCGCCGTGGGCCGGACAGTCGCCGCAATCATGGAAAATTATCAGCAGGCCGACGGTTCCATCGTCATCCCGGATGCGCTGCGCGACTATATGCGCGTGGACCGCATCGAGAAATAAGGGGCGGCCATGGCACACCACGAAAACTACACGCTGTGCGAATGCGGCGGCGTGTCGCTCTACGACATCGAGGACGCGCTCTTTTCCGCCGCGGAGATCCGCGACATCGACGACGCGTTCCGCATCGTGCAGGAAAAGACGCATTGCGCCAACCTCTGCGGCAAGTGCCGCACGGCGATCTTGGAGCTCATCGCCGAGCTCATGTACAACGAAATATAAGGCGAGCAAAACAAAAAGTCCGGTGCGGCGCACCGGGCTTTTTTTACATGCATCTGTAGGAGGGAGAGCCTGCCGCTTTCGCACAGGCTTTCCCGCTCGTGCTTTGCAAGGCCATTTCCCGCGCCGCGCGGTTTCCGCTCTGCCGCGGCCATTCCCGGGCGGCAAGCAGGGCCGGACGGCGCGCGGCCATTACTGCTCCGGCGAAAAGACCTCCACCGGGTTGCCGTGCGCGCGGGCGAGGTCGATCATCGCCTGTGTCGGCATCCAGACCGTCGCCGTGTTGTCGTTTGGATGCAGGCCGATGCGCCTGCCCGCCAGCAAGGCTTCGTCGACATACCACGCCACCGTGCCCGAGGCGTCGTTCAACAGCCCCATGGGCGAGACCGCCCCCGGCGTCAGGCCGAGGTGGGAAAGCAGCTCCTCCGCCGAGGCAAATGTGAGCGGCCGCGTGCCGTGCGCACGGCGAAAGGCCTTGAGGTCGACCCGCTTGTCGCCCTGCACGGTCAGCAGATAGTATTGCCGCTTTTTGTCGTCGCGCACAAAGATATTCTTGGCATCCGCCTCAGGGTAGGGCAGCGGGACATCTTTTAGCTCCGCCATCGTGTACACGGCGCCGTGCTCCGTCACTTCGAAGGGGATACCCTGCGCGCGCAAAAGCGCGTATACCGCTTCCTTATTCATCTGCTTCCACCGTCCTCTCCCGCTGTGCGTCTCGGGCTTCCCCGAACCGCGCGTACAGATATACGCCCAAAATGACGATGCCGCCGCCCAGCACCGTCAGCCAGGCAGGAACCTCCCCGAACAGGAAAAACGCGAACACCGAGGAAAATACCGGCTCTAATAGCTTGATGGTGGCAATGAAGGAGGCGCTTTCAAACTTCAGCCCCCAGCTAAAGACGCTGTGCCCGAGCAGCGTGCAGAACACGGCCAGCCCGGCCGCCGCCCAGAGGTTTCTCGGCGCATAGCCGAACACCGGCGTGCCGCCCGCAAGGAGCAGGACGAGCACCGTGACCGCTGCCGCGGCATACACGAACAGCGTATAGACTGTCGTGGAAATGCGCTGGCGGCAGACCTTGCCGATCATCGTATACACGGCCATGGCCGCCGCCCCGCCGAGCGCCAACAGGTCGCCCCGCAGCAGGTCGCTCCCGCCTCCGGCATCCGCCATCGCAATGAGCAGGCTGCCCGCGAAGGTCGCCCCGATGCCCAACCAGCCGCCGCGCGAAATTGTTTCGCGGAATAGCAGCAGCATGGCCAGGGCAACGAAGAACACCTCGGTATCCACCAGCGCGACCGCCGCCGCGACGCTGGTATAGCGCAGCGATTCAAAATACAGCGTGAAATGCAGCCCCAAAAACGCGCCGCTCAAACTGCAAAGCCCGATGTCCCGCCCCGTGAGGCCGGAAAGCTCCGCCCGGTGGCGGAGCAGCACGAGCGGCAGGAGCAAGAGCGCGGACAGCGCCACGCGGTAGAACACGAGCACCATCGACGGTGCGGACGCCAGGCGCACGAAGATCGCGGACAGCGACATCCCCACGACGCCGAGCAAGAGGCAGAGTTTTTTCATGAAACCTCCTTGGCCGGGCGAAGGCCTTCCGCCGGGCCGGTTTGACAAAATTCAATTTTGCTATTATAGCAGATTTCCCGCCCAAAGAATAGCCCTTGCGGGAGAGTACCCCCTCGCGATCTGCCTTTGCTCGCTTTGAAGCGGCCTCTCTGCGCGCAGGGAAGGCGGCGCATGCAAAATTTCGCGTCCCACGCGGCTGGTGGGGCCATCTTCTCTCTTTGCGAAAAAGCAGTGGTCGGATTTCCCCTGTATATCAAAAAAAGCTCCCCCTACGCGGTAAAAACCGCGCGAAGGAAGCCTTGTGCCCACCCTTCCGGGGGCTTAGAACACGATGTGGAACACCAATTGGTCGAGCAGCACGAGCACGCCCAGCACCGCCGTGTAGATGGCGAAGCCATAGAGCTTCTTGTTGCGCACCAGCTTGAGCATGAACTTCGCCGCAAAGAAGCTGGAGATCGCCGCCGCTACCATGCCGAGCAGCGTGGGCCCCCAATAGATCTCGCCCGCGCCGTTTTTCAGGATGTCATAGCCCTGCATGACCGCGGACCCCAGGATCACCGGGATGGACATCAAAAAGGAGAAGGTCGCCGCCAGGCTGCGGTCCAGCCCGGCCATCAGGCTCCCCGCAAGCGTCGAGCCCGAACGCGACACGCCGGGCAGGATCGCCACGGCCTGCATGCATCCCACGCCAAACGCCGTGGAAAAGCGGATCTGATCCTTTTCAAAATAGCGCGGCTGCCGCTTGGCCGCGATTTGCTCGCTCAGCACCAACAGCACACTCGTGCACAAAAAGCCCACCGCAAGGTATTGCCCCTGAAACGCACCCTCAAAAAAGTCGCCGAGAAACAAACCCGCCGCCACCGCGGGGAGGGTCGCCACGACAAGCACCCAGGTGAAGCGCGCAAACAGGTGCTTTAGAATCTCCCAAATGTCGCGCCAAAGCACGATAAACACGGCCACGAGCGTCCCGACATGCAGCATGGTGTCAAAAAAGAGCATGTCGCCCGGCGTGCCGAAGATGTTCTGGAACAGCACCAGGTGTCCGCTGCTGGACACGGGCAGAAATTCCGTCAAGCCCTGGATAAGTCCCAACAAAATCGCTTCTACAATCGTCATAATTTCGGTCTCTCGTTTCCTATTTTTCGCGGCCCATGCCGGCCGCCTTTGTTATTATAGCACACCCGCGGCAAATAGCAATTTCCCGCGGGATAAATTCACAACTCGCAGGGCGCCCTCTCCCCTTCCCGCAGCAGCATGGAAAGGCTTGCAAACCAACCTGCCCTCTCGTAGCTCCGCCGCCCCGCAATTCCCGAACAGTTTCGGCTTGAGAAAAGCACGCCCATGTGCTACAATCGAAGTGCCCCTCGGCCGTGTGTCGTTTGGCCAGGCGGCGCAGGGCGTTTTGCCCCACCAAAGTCTATTCCCGGGCGCGCCGCCGCATGCGGATCGCCCGAAAAAACCGTTTATAAAAGGAGAACCGCTATGAAACTTGGCGTCGTTGGCCTGCCCAATGTCGGAAAGAGCTCGCTTTTCAACGCAATCACGCGCGCAGGCGCTGCGAGTGAAAATTACCCCTTCTGCACCATCGAGCCCAATGTGGGCATGGTGAGCGTCCCGGATGCGCGGCTGGACTACTTGGCCGACATCTATCACCCCGAAAAGTTCACCCCCGCCACCATCGAATTGGTGGACATCGCCGGACTCGTGCGCGGCGCGAGCAAGGGCGAAGGCCTGGGCAACAAGTTCCTCTCGCACATCCGCGAGGTGGACGCGATTTTGCAGGTCGTGCGCTGCTTTGAAAACGAGAACATCGTACATGTGGACGGCAGCATCGACCCTGTCCGCGACGTGGAGACCATCAATTTCGAGCTCCTGTTTGCGGACATGGAAACCGTGCAAAAGCGCCTCACCCGATCGGAAAAGCTCGCCAAGTCCGGCAACAAGGAATACAAATTGGAATACGAGACGCTCCAGCAGCTGTATACCGCGCTCGAATCCGGCCGGCCGGCGCGGAGCATCGAATGGACGGAGGAACAGCTCCCCATCGTGCGCAGCCTGTTTTTGCTCACGGACAAGCCGATTTTGTATGTCGCCAACATCTCAGAGGACGACCTGTCCACGCCGGAGGAGGCTCTCCCTCTGTTTGTAGCGCTGCGCGATATGGCCGCGCGCGAACACGCGGAGGTGTTAAAGGTGAGCGTCAAAGTTGAGGAGGAGCTTTCCGCGCTGGACGCCGATGAAAAGGCGATGTTCATCGAGGAACTCGGCATGGGCGAATCCGGCATCGATCGACTGATCCGCAAATCGTATGAATTGCTCGGGCTCATCAGCTACCTGACCGCCGGACCCAAAGAAGTCCGCGCCTGGACGATCACGCGCGGCACCAAGGCCCCGCAGGCCGCCGGCAAGATCCATTCCGACTTTGAGCGCGGCTTCATCCGCGCGGAGGTCATCGCCTTCGATACCCTAAAAGAACTCGGCGGGGATATGAACCTTGCACGGGAAAAGGGGCTCATCCGCCTCGAGGGCAAGGAGTATGTGATTCAGGACGGCGATGTCGTCGTGTTCCGGTTCAATGTGTGAAAAATAAGGGTGCAAAAAAGCGGCGCAAAATTGCAATTGCGCCGCTTTTTGTATGCCCGTTTTTCAACAATCCGTCAGATAGTCACAGATGAACACCCAGCAGATCTCGTCGCCTTCCTGCACGGTATAGGCGTCGCAGCCGACCTCCGCAAATTCGCCGTTTACCTTATACATCCACCCGGACATGTCGCCGCAGTCGCCGGCATAGAGCTGCGCAATGCCCTTCACATACTTGCCATAGGCGGAATCCTCGGCGTCCATCTGGATCTTGCGCTCCTGGCACACGGCCTGCAGCAAGTCATAGGCCGTGACCTCGCCGTCAAAAAAGACCTCGGTTTCCCCCAGCACGACGCCATCCTTCGGGACATAGTCGGCCTTGTCCGCATTGAGGTCCGCCTCATGCGCCCAGATCTTGCTGCAATCGATGCTGACCGTCGCCTTGTACTCGCCCTTTGCCTCCTGCTTTTTGCAGGAAACCAGGCCGGACAACACTGCGCACACCACCAACGCCGCCAAAAGCACGCGCTTCCAACTCTTCTTCATAAAAACTCCTGTTCCTTCAGTGGGCACACAAACAAAAACCCTCCTGCCAAATCGGCAAAAGGGTGCAGCAAATACACATTCGCCTCCCATGCTGCCCCTGAAGCATGTTTGATCTCTCGCGGAGAGAAAGACCCGACTTTACGGTAGCAAGGACGCTGCTGCGGAGATCGGCCGCATTCCATCTGTTCCGCGATGTTCTTTTACTATAGCATGCGCGCGCACAAAAGGCAACAGCGTTATTCCCCGTCCAACCCCCACAGAAACCGCCGGTCATAGTCCGTTGAGCTCTTGGAAAGCTCTGCGTCCAGGTATGCATAGCCGTATTTTTCATACAGCGTCGGCGCGCCCGAAAAGAGGTTTGTTCCCAGCCCCAACCGGTCGCCCTCGATCTCGCACCCAATCGACGCCAGCACTGTCGGGAACATGTCGAAGGACAAAAAGTCGCGCGATTTTTCCGCGCCGTCCGCCGGCTGCACCGCGGCGTTGACAAAGCCGTTATATACATGCCTGAGATAGTCGCCCTCCGAAAAGAAATTGCGCCGCATATACTCCCCGTCCATGCTCGGGTGGTCGCCCGTGATGACGACGGTGGTGTTTTCATAGAAATCCTGCGCCTGGATCCACCCCAACAACGCGGCCAGCTGCCGGCTGGCGCAGGCGTAGACATTCTCGTAATCCTCGGCGTATTCGCTGCCGCACAGGTCACAATGGTACCCGCCCACATGGGGCGTGTCCGCCGTGAGCATCGTAAACGCGAAGGGCTGCCCATCCGCCGCCATGCCCGCAATCTTGTCCTTGGCATAGGCGTAGAGGTATTCGTCCTCCATCCCCCGCAAGACCCAGTAGTCCTCCGGGATGTACCCCTCTGCCTTGGCCGTGTCGACATCATAAACCCTATCCACCCCGTGGTGCGTGAAATAGCGCACCCGGCCGCAAAACGCCGCGCTCAAAAGCCCGCTCACCGCGCGGTGCATCGGAAAGATGGGCACGCGCACCTTTTTCCCGAGCCGCAGGACAATGCGCCGGTCGGACGCGAACCAGAACACACCGCCCACGAGCACTGTCGCGACGGCCGCCGGGAATAGGGCTTCCTTCAAAAATGCGGTGATGAGGCCGGACTGCACATCGCCCACACCGCTGAACAGCGAAAACAGCACGGAATCAAAGCCCGTCTGCCCATAGACATCGATATACCACTTGGCCGCAAAAAAGGAGAGCGCCCCCACAAAGAGGAGCAGCCCAAAGAAAACCCGCCGGGACACGGCGAACCATTTGCCCCCGCGCTTCACTTTTGCGCCCCCCCGACGGAAAGGCGCGGATTCCGGCGGAACAGAGCCTCTACCCCCGCGAGGACGACGGCCACGGGCACCGCCACGGCGAGATACGAAAAGGCCGCCTGCGGCGTCATGTTCTCGATTGGGCTCATGCCCGAATGAAAGACGTAACGCTTGATAAAACAGCAAACAAAGTTGATGCTCAGGGCGTTGGTCGCCCACAGGCAGAAAAAGTCATGCGCGCACAGGCGCTTTTTGGAAATGCGTTCCACCAAAAAGGACGCAAAAAGGGCCGGAAAAAACACCGAAATCCATGTAAGCATATCTTACTTCCTCGATTCTTTTCCGACCCTATTTTATTCGTATACTACATTTTTTGATGTCTGACAGCAAAATTATTTGCCGGTGCTGCCGAATCCACCCTCGCGCGCCGCGGTCGCGTCGTCATCCTCCGTCACGCCGAACGGGAGGAAGATGCCCTGGCAAAACGCCTCGCCCGCGGCCACGGACAAGGTCTTTTGCTGCTTCGAATCGTTCGTGATACGCAGCAGGATATGCCCCTCATTTTTGGCGGCGTAGTAATCGCTGTCGATGATGCCCACAGTGTTATTGAGTTGGAGTCGGAATTTGAATCCGAGCCCGCTGCGCGGGCAGCAGACGAGCACCCAGCCCGGTTGCATCCACGCGCGGATGCCAGTGGGCACGGTAATCTCCTCGCCCGGAGCAAGTGTGAAATCCACCGGCGCGCAGAAGTCATATCCGGCGGACCCGGCTGTCGCCCGGCGGGGGAGTTTCACGGCCGCATAGCTTGCGCCCGGGGCAAAGGCGGCGGCGTCCTGCGCAAACTGCGCCTCGCTCACCCGCTCAAATCTTGCTATTCTCTGCATAAGTTACCTCGAAAGTCATGTATTTCTCCTATCATAGCATGTTTTAGCGAAAATTTGAATATTCGGCGAACAATTCCCCGGGAAGCACAAAAGCCTATTGACGAGCTCCCCGCGGGAACGCTATAATAAGGAAAAAGATGGCTTTGCCATGTATGGAGGATATTCTTATGAAACTCATCGTTGCCATTGTTCAGGATGAAGATGCGTCCAACCTCATCTCCTCGTTGATGAATGAGCGTTTCAGCGTGACCAAGCTGGCTTCGACCGGCGGTTTCCTGCGTTCGGGCAATACGACGCTATTGCTTGGCGTCGATGACGAAAAATTGGACGCAGCGCTCGCGGTTGTCAAAAAAGTCTGCATCAGCCGCAAGCAGATCGAAGTCTTCCCCTCGCCGGCCATGGGCGCCATGGGCATGTACACGCCCTATCCCGTTGAAGTGACGGTCGGCGGCGCGACGGTGTTCGTCATGGATGTCGCGCAGTTCCACAAGTATTGATCTCTATAAAAAAGGGCAAGCCACGGCTTGCCTTTTTTTATGCCGTTTTTTCCCGAAAGGAGTTTCCCCTATGCAGAATCAGCAGATCCTCATCACCTTCCCCACCACGCCGGAGGAGATGGACGCGCTTCGCGCCGCCGCGCCGGGGGCGGAATTCTTCTTTGTCCCACAAAAGCAGGTCTCGCGGGAGGATGTCCTCCGCACGGACATTATCCTGGGCGCGCCGCCGCTCAAATTCCTGCGCGAAAACGACCACCTGGCCTTGTTGGCCCTGAGCCGCGCGGGCAGCGCCGATGTGTGCGAACCCGGCGTCCTGCCCGAGCACACGGTGCTCACCAACGCGACCGGCGCGTACGGCATCATCATCAGCGAGTGGATGATTGGCATGCTCTTAAACATCTATAACCACTTCGCGCTCTACCGCGCGCAGCAGATGCAGGGTCTGTGGCAAAAGCAGTCCCTGCCACGGCATTCGATCTATGGCGCGCGGGTACTCATCGTGGGCGCAGGCAACATCGGCAGCGAGTTCGCCAAGCGCGCCAAGGCGATGGGCGCCGTGACCGTGGGTGTGCGCCGCTCTGCCGCGCCGGGCGGGGTGGAATTTGACGAGATGCACACCAACGCCGACCTCGACGCGCTGCTCCCCACGGCGGATATCGTCGCATTGTCCGTCCCGGGCACGCAGGAGACTGCGCACCTGTTGGGACGCGAGCGCCTGTTTTGCATGAAGGAAGGCGCGGTGCTTTTGAATGTCGGGCGCGGCAGTGCGGTAGATACTGACGCCCTCTATGATGCGCTCTCCTCCTGGCGCCTGCTGGCCGCAGCGCTGGATGTCACCGACCCGGAGCCGCTCCCGGCGGAGCACCCGCTTTGGACGCTGGACAACGCCTATATCACGCCGCACATCTCGGGCGGGCTGGATTCCCCCATTTCCCGGCGCATCGCCTTCGAAATCTGCCTAGAGAACCTGCGCGCGTATTACGGCGACGGCGAATACCGAAACCTCGTCGACCGCAAGACGGGATACCGCCGCCTGAACGGCTAACAAAGAAAAGCACGCAAAACGGCCTCTGCCCACCCGGGTAGAGGCCGTTTTTTGCTGTTTTTGTGTTCGTCTGCTCAAAAAAAGATGAAATACACGACCGCAAGCGCCGCAAAGGCGATCGCCCCCGCCGTGGCGCAGCGCAGACGGACGGAGAGCTTATCCTGCACACTCCATACCTCTGCCGCCACATGCAGGCGCAGCAGCCGCGCGAAGGCCAAGAGCGCCCCCAGGCTCACCCCGGCCGCGGCCGCCATCGCGGCCAAGAGCAGCGCCTTAGTCCACAAAGCGGATCACTGAACGGCGTGCGGGCGCGGAGATGTCCTTCTGCGCGGCGTATCCGAGCGCGCACACCGCCCAGACGATCTGCGCATCCGGGACGCCATAGGCGCGGAGTTTTGCGCGGACGGCGGGGTCGTCCGAGGTGTCACGCAGCTGGTTAATCCATACGGAACCGATGCCGAGAGCGTGCGCCTCCAGGAACATGTTCTGCATCGCACAGGCCGCGTCGGCCAGCGGATTGGTGCCCGCGTCCTTGTCGTTCGAGACGAGCACGAGTGCCGCGGGGCGGTAGAAGTCATAGGCTGGGTTGCCGAGCGCCGCGCCCACTGCCGCCGCCAGAGAGGCGATCTCTTCCTTGTCCGTGAGCACGGTAAATTGGAAGGTCTGCTTATTCATGGCCGTTGGCGCCCACGCGCCCGCCTGCACGATGGTCTCGAGGTCTTCCCGCGCAATGCGCTTGTCCAAAAATTCCCGCACACTGCGCCGCGTCCGGATGTTCTCAAAAATCTGATCCATAGGGTTTCCTCCGTTTCATTCTTATTCTTAATTTTATTATATAACAAAAGGCAGAAAAATGCATCCGCCTTTTTTCAGGTTTTAAGTCCCGCCGCCCCGGCATATACCGCCGCCGCGCCGAGTTCGCGCTCGATGCGGAGCAGGCGGTTATACTTCACCGTGCGTTCGCCGCGCGCGGGTGCGCCCGTCTTGATCTGCCCGGCATTCAACGCCACGGCGAGATCGGCAATCGTGCTGTCCTCGCTCTCACCGGAACGGTGTGAAATGATGCTGCGCCATCCCGCCTGCTGCGCGGTCTGCACCGCCATAACCGCCTCGGTGAGGGTGCCGATCTGGTTGGGCTTCACCAGGATGGCGTTGCCCGCCCGCCGCTCGATGCCCTCGCAAAGGCGCGCAGGATTGGTGACGAACAGGTCGTCCCCCACGAGCTGCACGCGGCCGCCGAGCTGCTGCGTGATCCTTGTCCAGCCCTCCCAGTCCTCCTCACCCAACGGGTCCTCGATGGAGCAGATGGGATAGCTCGCCGCGAGGTCGGCAAAGTGCCGGACGAGGTCGTCCCTGCCGCATTCTTCTCCGCTCTTGGGGAGGCGGTAGCGCCCGGGCGTTTCGGTCTGCCACTCGCTGGCCGCCGCGTCCATCGCGAGCAAAAAGTCCCGCCCCGGGGCATAGCCCGCCCGTTCGATCGCCCGCAGGATACATTCCAGCGCCGCGCGGTCGTCCGGCAGGTCGGGCGCAAAGCCGCCCTCATCCCCCACCGTCGTGGACAGGCCGCGCTCACTGAGCAAGGCGAATAGCGCGTGATAAACCTCGCTTGCCTGCCGCAGCGCCTCCGCAAATGAGGCCGCCCCGACCGGGAGAATCATGAATTCCTGGATGTCGAGGTTATTACGGGCGTGGGCGCCGCCGTTTAGGATGTTAAGCATCGGCACCGGCATGCGCCGTGCCTGCGCACCACCCAAGAAACGGTACAGCGGTTTCCCGTCGCTCTTGGCCGCGGCTCGCGCCGCCGCTATGGACACCGCCAAGAGGGCGTTTGCCCCGAGGCGCTCCTTACTCTGCGTGCCGTCCAGCCGGCAGAGCTCCGCATCCACCCGCCAGATGTCGCTCGCATCCCAGCCACGCAGTGCCGGGGCGATCACCGTGTCGATATGTGCCACCGCCTGCCGCACACCCTTGCCGCCAAAGCGCGCCGTGTCCCCGTCGCGCAGCTCCCGCGCCTCAAATCGCCCGGTGGATGCCCCGCTTGGGACGATTGCCCGCCCCACCGTGCCGTCTTTCAGAGTGACCTCCGCCTCCACCGTCGGGTTCGCGCGCGAATCCAGTACCTCAAATCCGCGTATCTCGAGAATTGCCGTCTTTTGCATCATAGGCTCCGCCTCCCAGCGTTTTTCCAATAGTATGCCGAACCGGCGGCGCATTCATGCATTTTTGCACGAAAAAAGACCCGCCAACCGGCAGGTCATTGGGACGGATTGCATTTCCGGGCAGGACGGCCACGGTCACCGCCATATCGCAATGCCGCGGTGGCCGAAAGCATATTGGAGACGGATACCTTGTTTGCGGAAAACGCAAAATTCCTTTCCCCGGATGGCTGCCCTTCCGGCGGCGAGTTCCTGGCCATGGCGCTGCCTTTTTGGGGGCGATATGGGGAAGGCTGCCGATTTTCAGCCCTCCTCCCCATCCACGCGCTTTTCAAAGCTGTGGATGAGAATGATTGGGTGACTGCGGTCGGGGCTGAAGATATAGACCTTGTCGTAATCCGTGCTGAAGCCGAGCACATACATGAGCAGCAGCGCCGTCTGCGGCCAGAGCATGGTGATGTCGAACATCCCGTGCAGGAACACGCAGACCAGCACCGCCACCGTCAGAGCATAGCGCGTATGGCATTGATTTTGCTGATGCAGGCGGATGATCTTGCGCACATTGATGAAGAAATAGGAAAACAGCACGACCGCGCCGACCAGACCGAAGTCCATGCACAGCTCCAGGATGAGGTTGTGCGAATGGTCGGCCGAGAAGGTGCCGTACTGCGTGTGGATGCGCGCATAGCTGTTATACCCGCGCCCAAACAGCGGCGCGTCACCAATGCTCTGGATCGCGCCGCGCCAGATATCCATGCGCTTAACAAAGTCCATGCCAATCTCGTCCACCCGCGGGAGCAGCGGCACCTTGCCCCGAAAGGCGACAAGGACACCGCAGCCCGCGGCCAGCAGCACCAGATACAGCACGAGCCAGCGCTTCCGGTGAAAGAACGCGAGCAGCACCGGCACGCTTAAAAGCAGCACGACAAAGGTTGTCCGGCACTCGGTCAAGTACAGCGCCACGAGGTTCAGCGGGATGAGCAGCAAGTAGAGCAGCTTGCTTTGCCAATGGCGGCATTTGGAGATATTGTACAGGCAAAACAGTACCACCAGCGAGATATAGAACGCATAGTAGTTCGGATTCGAAAAAACGGAGGAATAGCGTGCGCCCCATACCCAGGTCATACCCAGGCATTTCTGGATGAGTGCCACTGCAAAGCAATACACGCTCATGAGGCAGGTAAAGGACAGGATGACACGGAAAATGCGCTGCGTCATCGTATAGGTGATGAAGATCATCGCAATAAACGCAAAGACCATGAGCAGGCCGATGCCGATGTCCAACAGTGTCCCGCCCTGCACGATGGTCACGACCATGGACAGAACCCAGAAAACCGACAAAAACAGCGTGTCCTGCTTGCGCCGCAGCAAAATGAATGTCTGCCTAGTCGCTAGGATATAGACAGGCAGCAACACGAGCACGGCAATCTCCACATACACGGTGAGGAAGATCGAGGCCGTCAGGAGGAGGAGCACAAGCTCATTGCCGCTGAGACCCTTGAGCGCCTGGCGCACATCGTGAATTGTTTTCAGAACTCTTCCCTCCCAACGGTTACAATATATTGTATAGATACCCCATTTTTTGCAGGGGAAAGCAGTTTTTCGAATTTTTTTAAATATTCCCAGAAAAAAGAAACTGCATTTGGAAAAGAGACACGCCTTTTCGCTCTATCGCATCTCCTACGCTGTCCAGCAATGCAGCCCTAAACAGCAGAAAGTCCATGTTTTCCAGTCGCACAAGCAAAAGCTCTGTCCTGCAAGCGCGATTGCAGCGGGCGATGGGAAAAGCAGCCTCCCGTTCCAATAGCGCAACCGCAAAGAGCAGAAGCCCCAGCGCCCCGCCTAGGGAAGGAAAGCTCCTTTTGCCCTCTATCACCTGCAGCAGATATTTTTCTCAGTATAGCATATTAGGAGACATAAAACAGCTGTCCAGTAAAAAAACAACTGCTACGCATGCGGGCAAAGTTGAAAAGCATTCATGCCCATGGCTAGAGCTTCCTCCGCGCAGTCGCAGCAAATACAAAAAAGCCGATACCTTCGATTCTACGAAAATATCGGCTCTCTGGCTCCCCCTGTTGGACTCGAACCAACGACATTTCGGTTAACAGCCGAACGCTCTACCAACTGAGCTAAGGAGGATTATTACAAATCCGGCAGCTACCTATCCTCCCAGGCCGTTGCCAGCCAAGTACTTTCGGCGTATAA
>CAOKKG010000003.1 GCA_948468985.1 uncultured Eubacteriales bacterium
GATGGCGTGCACAGCCTCCTCCAGCATGGGCAGCTCGCGCTTGGACAGCACGGACAAAAGCACGCTCGACCGCTTGCCCGAATGCCCGCCCCGCGCCTCCAGCACGGTCACGCCGCGGTCCATGCGCGACAGGATCGCCTCCTGGATGTCCGCCGCGCGCTCGCTTACGATCTTGACCTCGATGCGCCCCTGCCCCAGCACCTGCACCTTGTCGAGGACGATCGTGTACAAAAACACGAGCAGGATGCCGTATAGGATGCGCTCGGTGTCGCTGTACACCGCCTGCAAAAGCAGGATCGCCACATCAAAGGCGTATATGCTCACCGCGATGGGGACGCGGAAGTATTTTAGGAGGAGGAAGGACGGGATGTCCATGCCGCCGGTGGATGCGCCCGCGCGGATGACCAGCCCCATCGAGGCGCCCAGCCCCAGCCCGCCGAACACCGCGCAGAGCATCGGGTCGCGCGTCAGCACCACGCCGTCGAGCAGCTTTTCAAACAGCGCGAGCGTGGTCGGGCAGAGAAAGGTGCATAGAAGTGTGGAAAGCGCGAATTCCCGCCCGAGCAGCCACAGCGCCAGCAGGAACAGCAAGCTGTTGAACAGCAGCATGAAGGTCGCCGCGGGGAAGCCGGTCATTTTTTCGACCGCGAGGGAGATGCCCGTCGTCCCGCCGGTGAGCAGGCCGCCCGGGCGCAGGAACAGCTGCACCGACAGCGAATAGAGCGTGTTGCCAAGCAGGATGCACAAGAGCCGTCCCGCCTGTTTTTTTCGGTTTTTCATAGAAGTTGCCTCCTTAGGGGGAAATGCTGGCGCAAAATGCCCAAAAAAACGCCTGCCAAGGATTTTCCCTAGCAAGCGTGGATCACGGCAATGCCGAATACAGCCCTACTATATCAGACGCGCCGCGCCCTTGTCAAGAGGCCGCCGCCGTGAACCAGGCAGGGGGGTGTGCCTGCCTGGTTGTGCGCGGTTTAGGGGGGAGGATGCCGCGCCCATTGCGCCTGGCCCCGCTTAGAGGAACCGCTCCGTATCCGCGTACCGCCGGAGCTTCTTTTCCCGGCGGCGCGAGCTGTGCGCAAAGGCCGCCCAATCGAGCTTGCGCTCCTTCTTAATAAGGTAGCTTTTCTCCGCAAGCTCCGCAAGCGGCGTGTCCGACAGCGAGTCTGAGCAGAACTCCCCGACCTCCACCCCCGGGAAGGCCGCGCGCAGCCGCCGCACCTTTTCGCGCCCGTGGCAGTTTTCGCCCGTGTATTTGCCTGTCTTGGGGTCGACGCGCGAGGCGAGCAGGCGCGAAATGCCGAGCTCCCGGCAGATTGGCCGCAGCAAAAATTCCGGCGAGGCCGAGATCACGAGGTCATCTGTCCGCTGCTGCGCGAGGTACCAGGCGGAGATCCCGCTCCGGTGCGTGCGCCAGAAGTCCTCGACCCACGCGTCCATGTCCGGCACTTTCGTAAAAAAGCGGTAAAACCGTTCCTTGAACGCCGTCTTGGAAATGCGCCCCAGGAGGTAGCGCGCAAAGTGGAAGCCCTGCATGGGCAAAAGAAACGCGATCTGCGGCCGCCGCGCAAGGCAGTAGAAGTAGAAATCCGCCGTGCTGTCGCGCCGGTAGATGGTCTGGTCAAAATCATAGACATTCATGTTGGAAAACTTCTCCAGAAAAACTTGGCGGCCTTGGCCGCGCTTTTATGATAGCACAGTTTCCCCCCGGGGGCAAAAGGTTCGCTTCATCCGCGCGCCTGGGCGCGATTTTCCGAAACTTTTTTGCCGCGCCTAGCGAATTTCTGACAAAAAGACGAACGACTTGAAAAAGATTCGGATAATATCTCTTGAACAAACTGTAAACATTCGATATAATTTTATATGTAATTGTGCGCGTGTCGGCCTGGCCGGGCGCGTATCGCACGGCAAACGGCACAAAGTGCGAATGTTCGCGCCTGTTTTGCCAAAATATTTCGTTTTTATCCGCCCCTTCGGGCGACGCAAGAGGTATTTTCATGAAACCCGATCGCAAGACCTATGAGATCAACATTGCCGGCCTGATCCGCGAACTGCCCATCGTGCAGGTCACGGACAACATGGCCATCGCGAGCTTCGTGCTGCTTGGCGACAGCCAGCTCGTCCTAAAAGCAGCGGCCGAGCTGCTTCCCCGCCTGCCGGAGGTCGACTACCTCATCACGGCAGAGGCCAAGGGCATCCCGCTCGTACAGGAGCTTTCCCGCCTGCTCAAGATGGACCGCTATTTTGTCGCCAGAAAGAGCATCAAGCCCTACATGGTGCATCCGTTCGTGACGGAGGTGTACTCCATCACCACGCAGAAGAAGCAGATCCTCTGCCTCGATGAGGTGGAGGCCAAGCTGATCGCGGGCAAGCGCGTGCTCATCGTGGATGATGTCATCAGCACCGGCGAATCCCTAAAAGCCATGGAGACGCTCGTGAAGAAGGCCGGCGGCGTTGTCGCGGGCAAGGCGGCGATTTTGGCCGAGGGCGACGCGGCCAAGCGCGACGACATCCTGTTCCTCGAAAAGCTGCCGCTGTTCCAGTTCTAAGGCGGCAAAAGGAGCAAAGAATCTTGAATTACACTCTCAAAAATCTGACTTATCGATATAGCGAGGATGCGCCGGATGTCCTTTCGGATGTCTCTTTGGAGATCCAGAAGGGCGCGGTCACGGCGGTCGTCGGCCCGTCTGGCTGCGGCAAGACCACGCTCGTGAACATCCTGTCCGGCGTCATCCCAAAGCTGGAAAATAACGGCACGCTGTCCGGCGAGATGGAGCTCGGCGAAAACGCGCTCGTGAGCGTCGTGAGCCAGTCCCCGGAAAATCAGCTGTTCGGCTATGGCGTGGAGGACGCGATCGCGTTTGGCATGGAGAATATGGGCCTCCCGCCCGAGGAGATTTCCGAACGGATGGAATATGTCTTTGACCTCTTAAACCTCCAATACCTGCGCAAGCGCTCGGTCGCGGCACTGTCCGGCGGGCAGCGGCAGGCGGTGTGCATCGCGTCTGTATTGGCGATGCAGCCGGACATCCTCATCATGGACGAACCGGTAAGCTCCCTCGACCCAAACGGCAAGAAGATGGTGCAGGGCGTATTGAATCAGCTCCGCGCGGACGGCACGACCGTGCTCATCGTGGACAACAACCTGGAATGGTCGGCGGGCATCGTCGACCGTGTAGTCGGCTTGTTTGACGGCAAGGTGCTGTTCGACGGTGTGAAGGAAGCCTTCTTTGAGGACTTCGCCTTGCAGGAAAAGCTCGGCGTCACCATCCCGCAGGAGGCGGAGATTTACCGCGCGATGGCGGGGCTTGACCACGATATTTCCATGTTCTATTCCATGGACGGCGCGATCCACGAGCTGGATCAGATCTTCCCGCAGGAGGACTTCACTGCGCCCGTCCCGGCAGAGGCCGTGGGCGAGGAGGCGTTGCTCACAACGCATCAGCTCAATAAAGTGTTCGCGGACGGCTTCCAGGCATTAAAAGACATCAACACCTCCTTCCCGAAGGGCAAGGTCGTGGCAATTTTGGGGCAGAACGGCTCGGGCAAGACCACGCTCGTCAAGCATCTAAACGGCCTATATAAGCCGACGAGCGGCGATGTCCGCTACCTCGGGCAGTCCACCCTCAAAAAGACGGTCGCGCAGATTTCGCGCAACATCATCCTCGTGTTCCAGCACCCGGAACACATGCTGTTTGAACAGACCGTCACGCAGGAAATCACCTTCTGCGCGCGCATGCAGCAGCTCCCGTTCACGGATGAGCAGGTCGCGGAGGTGCTTTCGACCTACGGCCTTTCGGCAGATGCGGAGACTTTTCCCATCAACCTGTCTATGGGCAAAAAGCACCTGCTCACCATCCTGTCCGTGCTGTTCTCAAGCGCCGATGTCGTCATTTTGGACGAGCCGACGCTGGGCATGGATCTGCACATCAAGACGCAGCTCGAAGAGATCATTTCCTACCTCAAGGATCAGGGCAAGACGGTGCTCATCATCAGCCACGAGATTCCGCTCGTGTTCAAGGTCGCGGACAGCGCGGTCATTTTGAGCGCGGGCAAGAAGATCTTTGAGGGCAGCAAGGAAGCCCTGGCGCGCCGGGAAGACATCTTTTCGGACATCAACATCGCCCTGCCGCCGGTCGTGCGGCTGTCCAAGCGGTATGGCTTTTCCAAGGTCTGCTACAGCGTGGCGGAATTTGCCGAAGAGGCCGCTCGCATGATGAAGCAAAGGGAGGCGTGAGGCATGGATTACTTGCAATATGTCGATAAGGATTCGCTGCTGCACCGCCTCGACCCGCGGACGAAGTTCTGCTTCTTCCTCGCGATGGCGATTTTGACCTCGGTTGTGAAGTCGGGCGCGGCGCTGGCGTTTTTGTTCCTGTTCTTTTTGGGGATCTGGATCTCGTGCGGCATCCTGCCCGAGATGAAAAAGCTGTTCGGGCAATTAAAGGTGCTGCTCATCTTCATCTTCCTGCTCTGGTTCGTGCTCGGCCTGTTCGAGCGCCCGGCGGTGGAGGGCGGCCCGATTTTCTTTGAAGGACAGGTGCTGGGGCTCAACCTCTGCTTCGACTGGTACGATTTCTATAAGGGCATCGTGTATGCGCTGCGCATCTACCTCATGATCGCGTCGTTCTTCATGGTGCTCATCACGACCAATTTTAGCGAGATCATCCTGGGGCTGTGCAAGTGGCGCATGCCGTATTCGGTGAGCTTCGCGGTTGGCTTGGTGTTCCAGATCATCCCGATCATCATCACGGAACTAAAAGCGATCATGGAGGCGCAGAGCTCGCGCGGGCTGGAAATCGAGCAGTGCAGCGCGGCCACCAAGATCAAGAACTATATCATCTTCTCGATCCCGCTCTTGTTCCGCGTCATCGGCAAGGGGCATGCCATTTCGCTGGCCATGCATTTCTATAAGCTGAATTTCGGGGTCAAGCGCAGCTCGTATAAGACGATTAAGGCTTCCAAATACGACGCCTGGTTTTTGCTGGCGTCGGCGGCGGCCATCGCGGGCACGATCGTGCTCAGCATTTTCTTCTATATTCCCGTGTAAGGGAACGAAAGGAGTCGTATTCGTATGATCGCAAGATGGGAAAACCTCTCAAGAGACCAACTCGCCGCCCTCGATAAGGACAAGACGATCGTGCTGCTGCCCATGGCGGCGACGGAACAGCACGGACCGCACCTCCCGGTCGGGACGGATCACATCATTTTGGAAACGCTCATCGACAAGATGATCGAAAACTCGCACGCCTTTGACGAAGGCAACATCATCTTCGCGCCGCAGCTCCCGATCGGCAAGAGCAACGAGCACATGGACTTCTGCGGGACGCTTACCTTCTCGGCGCAGACCTACTATGCGGTGCTGCACGACATCGCGGGGAGCATCGCACACCATGGCTTCAAAAAGCTCGCGCTCTTTAACAGCCACGGCGGCAACACGGACATGGCGAACCTCATCTCGCGCGACCTGCGCATCGATTTCGGCCTGCAGGTCTATGTGTTCGATTGGTGGTTCACCTCCTTCTGGAAGGACATCCTGTCCAAGTACCAGGAATCTGGCCAATACGGCGTGTTCCACGCCTGCGAGCTTGAGACCTCGCTCATGCTGGCGGCGCGGCCGGAAACGGTGCGCATGGACCTGGCGGTGGACGAGGACCCGGCGGAATATTTCACGGGCGACAAGTTTGTGACGGTGTTCGGTCCGGTCAACGCCGGCTGGCGCACCAAGGATGTGACGAAGAGCGGCGTCATCGGCGCACCGACCTACGCCACAGTGGAAAAGGGAAATGTGTTTTTCGGATACGCGGTCGAAAAACTGTTTGCTATTTTGCGGGAGATCTCGCAGATCAATTACTAAGAAAGAGGAATCATCAACATGGCGAATACCAAAAAGAAGTTTTCGTTTGTCAACATCGTATTCTTTGTCATCTTCGGCGTTCTGACGGGCGTTTTGTGGGCGTATCTCTGCCCCATCCCGCTCATCCCGGGCGCTGTACACTTCCGCACCTTCGCGTTCATCATCCCCGTCATCGGCTACCTGTTCGGGCCGGTCACCGGCTTCTTCGCCGGCTATATCGGCACGATCGTCTGGGCGCTCCTGTCCGGCAACTTCATCGCGCTGCATAGCCCGCTCACGGACGGCATCTCGGTCGGCCTGTCCGCGGCGCTCCCGGCGCTCATCCACCTGAAGGGCGGCAAGGTCGACCTGATGAGCCTGCTTGAAAAGGGCAAGAAGGGGAAGTTCATCGGCGTGTGCATGTTCTGGAGCCTGCTGTTCGGCGTCCTCATGATCCTCGCGACGAGCCTGTCCCTTTCCTACTTCACAGGTCTCGAATACACCTACTGCATCCTGTGGATCGGCATCGCCGATGTCGTGCCGATCGCGCTGACGCCCTTCGTCGTCATGTGGCTGGCCCCGCTCATGAAGAATGTGCGGACCATGGTCCCCTATGTGTAAGCCGTAAGGCGCACACAACACCGCGTAAACAGACCCGGGCGCTCGCCCGGGTTTTTGTTGTATAGGAGGAGGAAGAACGTATGCGATGCAGCTGCCGCGTGTGCGGTGCGTATATGATCCAGGCGGACGACCTGACGCTCGGGTGCGCCTGCCCGGAATGCGGGGCGCGGTGCACGGCCTGCCTCGGCACCAACACCGTGCTGAGCCGCGACCAGATCCGCGCGCTCCCGCTCGAGCTCTTCCGGGACGACCTCGGCTTTCCGCCGAAGGACGAGGAAGAGGAAGAGTGAGCAAAACAGGGCTTCCCGCTGGAGAATGGGGAAGCGTGAAGAAAACAGGGAAATCGAAGAATTGGAAAGTCAGAAAAAAGCCCCTTCCGGTTTGGAAGGGGCTTTTCTTAGGCGTGTCTTTGCATGGGCGCATTGTTTGGGGGGAGGATAGGCCGCGCCGGGCAGGGGATCAGACTGGCAAACGGCCTTCCGCCTTCCGTGCAAATAGGCGCTCTGTCATTCTCGCGCAAGATGCCTGCCGATATGGAACGGAGCGCATATCCCCTGCGCGGGATGCCTGTTTACACAACCCGTGGGCGTTGCGCGCGATGCATGCCTGCCCTCACACCGCCTTTACGGATACGGACCGGCGGTGCTTGCGGCCCTTCCTTCGAGGCGCCCTTGCCCGCCGCGTCGGCGCGCAGGGCTCAATACCCCAGGGCTTCGTCCAGCAGGACGACCTCATAGGCCGCGCCGGCCGGCTTTTCCCACAGGATGGACAGGTTGCGGCAAATGCGCTCGGGGCTTTGGCAGTCATAGCATTTATCAGCCTGGATGGCGCAGGGGGTCTTGCGGTGCAGGCGCTGCGCATTTCTGGGCGCCGCGATGTTGCGGGCGCGGTCGATGGCGGCCGCGAGGGTGGGCGCGACCTTATTGGCGCCCACCACGAGATATACGCGCGCCGGGCCATAGGAGATGGCCGCGACGCGATTGCCCGTGTGGTCGATGTTCACGATCTCTCCGGTTTCGGAAATGCCGTTGACGGAGCTGAGGTACACCTCCGCGCGGGCGGCCGCCGTGCGCGTCTGCATCACGGTCATGCCGGCTGGCGTCTCGTCGTGCCAAAAGACGGTGTTGTGCGCGGCCAGCAGGGGGAACAGGTGCATCTGATGCAGGGTGAGCGAGCCGCCAAAGCCCACCGTCGCCCCATCGATCTGTCCGTTCAAATACATGGCCGCCTGTTCGCCGGTCGCAAAGTGCTGTACGCGGTAGCCCTTTCGTTCCAGGTTTTCCTGCAAAGTTGTCCAATTCGCCATGGGTTTCTCCTTTTTCGATCGGTGTGCATGCCGCGCCGAGGCGATTGCGCCCCCGCGCGTCCCCTTTTGCTGCGCGGGGTACGCTACTTACCCGCACAGGGCGCATACTTGCCCATCCGCTGCGTCAATGCTTGCGGTAGAAGTTGATGAGGCAGCCGTCGAGCAAAATTTGCCGCTCGTCGTCCGTGAGCGCGCCCAAGCGCAGGCGCACCTCGCCCACGATTTTGCCGCCGCGCACGATGCTCGCCTGGGTCGGCGCACCGTCCAGCACGCGGTCGCGCACCTGGGGGAGGAATAGGTAATCGCCCACCTGGAAATCCTCCGCCGACGGCGCGAGGAAGGGGAGCATGCCCCAGTTGATGAGGTTGGAACGGTACCGCTTGGTCGCGTATTCGCGCGCCAGGTTGGCCGCCCCGCCCAGCACGCGCTGACAGCTCGCCGCCTGTTCGCGTGCAGAACCGTCGCCCGGCTTGTTGGCATAGATCGTGCTGCCGAGGACGATGCCCTTCGCGTCCAATGCGCCAAACTTGCCTTGGAGCGCGTCATATACCGCCGCGACTTCGGGCGAGACTGCACACGGGCACTGTCCGGCCTCGCGCGCGGCCTCCACCGCGTGCACCTCCTTCGCGCGGCCGACATACGCCGGGTCCTTGCGCGAGAGCGTGAATTCCGCAAGCCGCAGCGGGTTGGACCGGAAGGAGGAGGTCTCTCCCGAGGGGATGAGCTCGTCCGTCGTCGTGACCGCGTCCGTGATGTGCGAGACGACCTTTAGGAGCAGGTGCTCCGAGAGCGCGGGCATCGCGGGCCAGTCCTTGATGTTCGGCCCCATGCGCAGCTCCGCCGCCGGGTCGGCCTGGCCGCGGCCGTCAAAGACGCGCTTTTTGTAAATGCCGCCGTCGAAGTGATACGGCCGGGTGTGGTAGGGCTTCGTTAGCTCGGTCGCCGCCGTGAGCCGCCCGCCGTGGATGGCCGTCGCTGCGATGGACAGCGCGTCCATGAGCGCCACGCCCGCGAGCTGCCCCTCGCCCGGCTTACTGCCCTCGCGGTTCGGGAAGTTGCGCGTCGTGTGGCGGATGGAGAACTCGCCGTTCGCCGGGGTATCGCCCGCGCCGAAGCAGGGGCCGCAGAAGCATTCGCGCAAAAGCGCGCCCGATGCCATGATCTTGGCCGCCGCCCCGTTGCGCAGCAGCTCGAGGTAGACCGGCTGGCTGCCGGGGTAGACGCTCAGGCTGAACGCGCCGTTGCCCACCGATTCGCCGTCCAAAATGTCCGCCACCTGGCACAGGCTGTCGAAGGTGCCGCCCGAGCAGCCCGCAACGACGCCCTGATCGACATGGAACGCGCCGTCAAAAAACTTGCTCTTGAGGTCGAGCCCGACGCCGCGGCCGGGGAACTGCGCCGCGACCGCCTTTTCCGTCGCGTCCAGGATGTCCATCGTGTTGGCCTGGAATTCCTCGATCGTGTACACATTGCTCGGGTGGAAGGGGAGCGCGATGACCGGCTTGATTTTTGAAAGGTCGATATAGACCACGCCGTCATAGTACGCGACCTCTGCCGGGGCGAGTTTTTTGTAATCGCCCGCGCGGCCGTGGATGGCGAGGTATTCCTCCGTCTTTTCGTCCGTTTCCCAGATCGAGCTCCAGCAGGTCGTCTCGGTCGTCATGACATCGATCGCGTTGCGGTATTCCATGGGCAGGTTCGCTATGCCGTCGCCCACAAACTCCATGACCTTGTTTTTGACATAGCCGTTTGGATAGGTTGCGCCGACGATGGACAGCGCCACATCGTGCGGGCCGACGCCCGGGTTGGGCGCGCCGGTGAGGTAGATCGCGACGACCTCCGGATAGGCCATGTCATAGGTGCGGCCGACGAGCTGCTTGGCAAGCTCTCCGCCGCCCTCGCCCACGGCCATCGTGCCGAGCGCACCGTAGCGCGTGTGGCTGTCCGACCCCAGGATCATGCGGCCGCAGCCCGCCATCTGTTCGCGGTTATAGCTGTGGATGACGGCCAGGTTGGTGGGCACATAGACGCCGCCGTACTTCTTCGCCGCCGAAAGCGCGAATTTGTGGTCGTCCTCGTTGATTGTGCCGCCGACGGCGCACAGGCTGTTGTGGCAATTGGTGAGGACATAGGGCAGCGGGAATTTCGTCATGCCGCTCGCGCGGGCGGTCTGGATAATGCCCACATAGGTGATGTCGTGCGAGGTCAGGCTGTCAAAGCGCAGGCGCAGGTGCGCCATGTCGCCGCTCTTGTTATGCGCCGCCAGGATGCCATAGGCCATCGTGCCCTGGCGCGCCGCCGCCTTGTCCACGGGCTCCCCCGTCCGGGCGGCGTATTCCGCCTTGCTCACGAGCTCTCGCCCAGACAGCAGGAATGCGCCGGAATCAAACAGTTTCATAGCAGTCTCCTTCTCTTTGTGATACAAACTTTTCTGCCCTCATTTTACCATGAATGGCAGGCAAAATGAAAGTTTTTCGCGGCAAAGCCGCAAAATTTCTGCAAATTCCGCCGCGAGGGCGGCAAAATCCTGCCCGCGGGGCCTGCCTTTTATTTACAAACTGCGCGAAAAATGATAGGATAAGGCCGTTGAGTTTTTGAAAGGAAGGAATACTTGCATGCAGAATACGCAAAAATGCCTGGTGCTGGGGGCCGGGGCGACGGGGAAAGCCATGTGCGCGCCCTTGTTCCAAAAAATGGGATGCGCGGTTCTTTTTGCAGACAGCGACGCGGCGGCCTGCGCGGACATCGCGCGGCGCGGCGGATATATCGTGGAGACCGCCCGCGGAACGGGGCTGACCCCCAAGGAAGTGCGGGGCGTCTCGGCCGTTTCGCCGGACAGCGAGGCGGCGGCGAGCTTCGTCCGGGAGGCGGACTATATCGCGACGGCGGTCGGGGCGGAAAACCTGCCCGGGGCGGCGCGGTGCATCGCCCGGTGGGTGGCGGCGCGCCCGGCGGGGCGGCGACTGAACATCCTGCTCTTTGAAAACGGGCAGGGCGCGGCGGAGACGGTGCGCGCGCGGCTTGCCGACGCGCGGGGGAATTTGCCCGAGGGCGTCGGCGTGTCGCTCGTGTCCGTGGAACAGGTCGCCAAAAAGCTCCCCCGCCCGGACGGGCGTGTGGATGTCGTGGCGGAGGAATTCCTCCCCCCGGCCGTCAACCGGCGCGAGGTGGCGGACACCCCGCTGGCGCGGGAAAGCGAATTTTTGGCGCTGGTGGACGATGTGGCGCGCTATGACGCCCGGCGGCTGTATGTGCACACGCTGGCACAGGCGACGCTTGGGTACTTGGGCGTCCGGCGCGGGTACCGGACCTCCAACGAGGCCGCGGCCGACCCAGGCATCCTGGACGCGCTGCTCGCCCTCTGGGACGCGGTGGGCGAGATGGCGCGGCTCAAATACGGCTTTTCCGAACGCGAAATGGACGCCTACTTCGCCGGGCGGCTGGAGGTGTACCGCAATGCGGCGCTTGCCGACCCGCTAACTCGCCTCGTGCGCGACCCGTTGCGCAAGCTGTCCCGCGGGGAACGCATCGTGGGCGCGGCCGCGCTGTGCCGCGACTACGGCATCTCGACGGACGCCTTTGCACCGCTCCTCTACAGTGCGGTCAACTTCTTCGACTTCCGCGACGAGCAGAGCATCCGCCTGTCCATCCTGAAGGAACGCAAGGGCGTGGAGGGTGTCTTGAAGGAAGTCTGCGGGCTGGATCCGGCGGACGGGCTGTATGAAAGCCTGCTGTCCGGCTATATCGCGCAATCCTATCGACGGGCATGAAATCCGGGTGGACAATTGGCAAAAAATTCCCGGCTCTATGCCGGATTTGATCAAGGAGGCAATCTATGCGGCAATATGAACTTATGAAGCTCACCGCACATCAGGTGGCGGAAGGGCATTTCGACAAGGCGATTTTATCCATCGGCTCCTGCGAGGCGCACGGGGCGCATCTGGCCTCGGGCACGGACACGCTCGTTTCCTATATGCTGAGCTGCAAGGTGGCGGAGCAGGTGGAGGGGCTGCTCGTCCTGCCGCCGGTGACGGTCGGCTATAGCGCGCATTACGATTCCTTCCCGTGCTCGCTCACGCTGTCCTATGACACGGTGACGGCGGTGATCTATGACATCCTGGAATCCTGCCTGCGCAACGGGATCTATCATATTTTCCTGATGAATGGGCATGACGGCAATATCGCGCCGATGGAGATTGCTTCGCGCAAGATCAAGGAAAAATACCCGGAAGCGCGCATTGCGGCCCTCCCGGCCTGGTGGGTGACGGCGGGCGAATTGCTGCCGCCGGACACCTTTGAGGTCTGGGGCGGCCTCGGGCACGCGGGCGAGGGGGAAAGCTCCATCGCGTATCACCTGTTCCCACAGTGGTGTGAGCCGGAGCTGGCGGCGGGCGTGGTGCCTGACCGTCTGCCTGCGCATATCGAGATCAAGTGGGATTTTTCCGAGCTGACCGACACGGCGGCGACAGGCGACCCGACCCGGGCGACGGCGGAAAAAGGCGCCAAGATGGAGGCCGCTCTTGTGGATTGCGTGGTAAGCGCGATCCGGCAGCTGGACGAGATGGACTGGGACTATACCTCTTCGACAATCCATGCGTGATCTGCGCCGGGCAGAGACGGCCGCTCTTTTTGGAGCGGCCGTTTTTTTGTAGGTGTGCAAGGAGCGGCCGTTTGCAGGGCGTTTGATAGGCTTCCGCATGGGAGGAGTGCCCGCCGGGATGCGTGCCGCGTATATGTCGGATGCATGGTTGCATGCGCAGAACCGAAAAGAAGCGCGAACGCCCACGAGTTTTGCCGAAAATCTCCCAACCTGCCCGGGCGTGTGGTATGCTGAGCGCAGGAGGTGAGCAAATGCGTTCGGTTTGTTTCTGGTTGGCGTGTCTGGTGCTGTTGGGGGTGCTGTTCGGCTGCGGGAGCGGCCGCGGCCGGGTGCGGGAGGCGGCGCCGCTCCAAAGCCCCTCTGCCGAAACGGAGGTCGTGCGCTTCGGCAGCGCGGAGCAGCTCTCGGGCGACCTCGAAATCCTGGGCATCCTGGTGGAGGATGCCGCACACGACTGGCCCGCCGAGGAAGCGGCCCGGGCGGCGGCGCTGCTGTTAGAGGCGGCGGACTATCTTGCGGCGCAGGCCCGGGAAGCGGGCGGTGCGCTCACCTGCCGCGTGCAGGGCGTGGCGGGTCGCCTTTGTTATGCGGGCGACCTCTGCCCGACGGGCGAGGACGGCATGCTGCTAAACGCCGCGGCGGAGGCATGTTTGGACGAGATTGGCGCGGGAGATATGCGTAAAACCGCCTCTGCGCCCGCACAAGCGGCCTACCTGCTGCTCGTAAACGCGCCGGGCGAGGGGTACGCCCTCCCGCAGCTTTGCGCCGGGGAAACCGAGCTCTTCCGCGAAAAGGCGGTCGTGTTCTGCCGCGACGCCACGCCGGCCCAGGTGGCCGCCCTGCTCGCGCGGCTGTCCGCGCCGGGCGGCAAGGTCTTTTCGGGCGCAGCGCTCTCGCCGGAGGGCGGCTTCACGCCGGAATTCCGCGCCTACCTCGCGGGTGGGGAAGAGATGGTGTGAAGCGACGCGGGAAATTCCGCAAGAAAGCGGTCGATCGCCCGCTGCGAGGAAAGGCGCACGACCTTGCCCGCATAGGGCGCAAGCGCTTCCCGGTTGCGGCGGCGCACCGCGGCGCTGCGGCCCTTGCACAGCACCCACCACAAAAAGGCGGCGTCCACCCTTTCCGGGCACCCGGGCGCCATGTCCGGCCGCACGCGCCCCCGGTGGGTGCGGGTCCGCCGCAGCACGCGCACGAGGCAGGAAACGCGCGGGAGCGCGACAAACAGGATGGCGTCCGCCGCCGCGAGCCGTTCCGCCCGGCACAGCGCCGGGTAGTTGCCATCGATCACCCAATCCGCATGCGCGGTCAAAAACGCCTGCACCTCCGCGCGCGCCTGCTCGTCCGCTTTCTCCACCCATCCGGGCAGGAAATGCACGCTATCTAGGTGCAGGCAGGCAAATCCAGTTTTTTTGGCAATCGCCCGCGCCAGTGTGGATTTGCCGCTGCCGGAATACCCCAAAATTGCGATTTTCATCTTTTCTTCCTCCCGCGGGAACGCCCCGCGCAAAAAAGGACAGCCAAGCCCGGCTGTCCTTTTAGCATGTCGTTTTTTCACCACACGAGCTGCAAGGCCGCGGGCAGGATCTCGATGTCCGCCTGGGCAATGTCGCCCTTGTATTCGCCGTCGATCGTCCACGGGAGCGCCTTGTCCGCCGTGAGGCGGATGCGATCGGCCTGTGTATAGAATACCTCGGGGCAGTCCGCATAGTCGCGCCGCCGGACGGCTCGCATCACGCGCGCCAGCGCTGCCAGGCTCTTGAGCCGCCGGACGAGCACAACCTCATATCGCCCGTCGCCTACCTGTACCGTCCCGTCCGGAAAGCGGATGATGCCGCCCACCGCGACGCAGTTGGACACCCCGCCGAACACGAAGTCGTCCGTAAAGGTCTCGCCGTTGCATTCCACGGTCATGCGGTAGTTTTGCAGGCGAAACAATCCTTTTGCTCCGCCGAGCACATACGCGCCGTACCCGAGGCGGTTTTTGAGCTTCTGCGGTGTGGCGTAGGATGAATCCGTGAACGCGCCGAAGGAGGCGACGCTCCCAAAGCAAAATTCGTTGATGCGGCCGAGGTCGAAGGGGTGCGCCACCCCCGCCGCGAGCCTTTCCGCCGCTGCGACGACATTGTGCGGCAGGCACAGCGTATCGCCGAGCAGGTTGGTCGTCCCGGCCGGGATGCACAACATCGGCTTGCGCGCCTCGGGCGGGAGGTCGCGGAGCGCCTCCATCACTTCGTTTAGCGTACCGTCGCCGCCGCAGCCCGCCACCGCGTCGAAGGAAGCGATGTGTTCGCGCGCAATGCGGGTGCCGTCGCCGCGCGCGGCCGTGTGCATCACCGTGACCTCATACCGACTGCCGAGCGCCTGGCAGAGCGCCTCCTCGTTGGCCACGCCCTTGAGCCGGCCAGAGATCGGGTTTAGGATGAGCAGCAGTCTGTCTTTCATGGCCGGCCTCATTTCTTGAACAGGAGGTTATAGTAATTCTTTTCCAAAATGTACTTGGAATAGGTCACTTTGTTCTTGACGATGGAGGAAATGCTCTTGATATAGGCATTCTGATCCTCCTCGCCCGTAAAGCCTGCGCCGTCGGCCGGCGTGAAGGTCTTAGAGGACGCGTTGTAATACCCGCGGTCGGTGATCCAGCTGTAATTGCGGAACAGCACGAGAGGGGCGGCGTTCGAGAACACATCGCGCCCTGCGAGCAGGCGGGAATCGTATTCCAGCCCAAACAGGTTGGACACGGTGGGCAGGATGTCGAGGCTGTAGACCGGGTCGTCTACCACGATCGGATCCTCCTTTTCGAGCGAGCCGCTCCAGATGATGAGCGCGTTCTTATGCAGCTCGGCGTTGGTATCGATCTTGTGCCCAGCCAATTCATTGATGTATTTATACTTCTCGTTCTTATCCGAGGACTCCGTCTCCAGCCCATAGGGGTAGTGGTCGGCCGTAAGCACGATGACGGTGTCGTCCGCCTTGCCCGCGGCCTCGAGCTGCTCTACGAGGTACTTCATGGCGTATTCCAGCTCCATGTTGCAGGCGAGGTATGCCTTGCAGGGATCGGAATAGGGCAAATCCGCTACAGTGGCCTTGTTGCGGTAAGCCATCATGTTGCCCGAGAAGTTGTATTCCGCGTGCCCGCTCACCGTCATATAGTAGATGTTGAACGGTTTGTCGGAGTTTATGTAATCGGACACGGAGTGCTCCATCATCTGCAAGTCGGACCGCGGCCAGACCTTATCCAGCCCCTCCAGCCCGCTGCCGATCGCGATGAACTTGGAATACCCGAGGTTCGGGTGCGTGAGGTTGCGCCCGTAGTAGGTGTTGGAGTTGTTATGGTACGCGAGCGAGAGATACCCGAGCCGCGTCATCTGGTTGCCGAGCGTGAAATACACATTGTTGTTCGCGCTGGCCTTCATGCTGTTGACCCCGGCCTTGGGGACAATCCCCATGAGGTGCGAATATTCGCCGTCCGAGGTGCTGACGCCCCAGGCGGGCTGGTAGTAATTCGTGAAGTGGATGCCCTTGGTCGCGAGGCGGTACAGCGTGGGCGTGCGGTCCTTGTCGATCACATAGTGCGAGAAGGCCTCCGCCGTGATGACGATCAGGTTCTTGCCCTTGAACATCCCGGTGTACTTGTTCTTCTTGGTCGCGGGCTGCGCGGCGAAGTATTTGTGCATGGAAATGAGCGTCTCGTCCGAGGTATTCGCGATGAGCGCGTCAAAATCGATGTCCATCTTGTTTTCGCCATAGTCGATGGGCGCGATATCGCTCGAACTCACATTCGACGACGGGGTCGTCGGGTCGACGACGGGCGCCACCGGGTCGTCCGGCGTCTTGGCCTTGGGTGTGCCAAACACGAGGTATTGCGCGTCCAGCCGGAAGCCGGTCACCAGCCCGAACCGCAGCGAGGATTCCGTGATGTTGAATTCCGAGGTGTAGTATTCGCGGCAAGTCACGATGCCCGAATGCGAGGTGAGCACGCCCAGCATCGCAATGCCGTAGCACAGCACGCACGCCACCGCCGGCGCAATGCGGGAAAGAAGCGGCGGCACCCGGCGCGAGATAGGCTCGCGGAACACAAAGCAGTACACCGCGAGCGGCACGAAGTACAACAGCACGATGTGGAAGCTCTTCAATACCAAGCTCACGGCCACGCCAAAGTAGCTGCGCATCATCTCACCCGCCGACTGGAACATGACGGACAGGCCCATGAAGAAGGTGAAGAACTGCTTGCAGAAGAATTCCACCAAAAAGAGCACGGCAAAGAACGCGAGCACGCAAATGGTCGCGACGCGCACTGCCTTGGGCTTTTTGAACAGGTGGCAGAGCGAATAGAACAAAAATCCCGCCGAAAGCGAGAAAAACAGCACATAGAAGAAGTAGGAAAACACCTTTTCGCCGAGCGCGATGCGCAGCAGCAATTCATAATAGAAAAAGGCGAGCGGGAAAAAGGCAATCTGCCAAAGCGACTTCGCCTCCGACGCCTCCCGTGGGCGGCGCGGATTCGCCTTTTCACCCGTCGGGTGATACGCATAGCTCTTGTGCCGGGTGGGCAGGATGGTATGCGCCGATTCCTTTTTAGACTTGGAATAGGCGCCCTGATAGGAATGAATCTTTCGCATAGGGGACACTTCCTTATATATGGTGTAAAATATAGTGGCAAACCAATGATTTTGATAAAATACTCACTTTATCCTATCACAAGTCCCGGGTGACAGCAAGGTATCCTGTGGGGAAAAATCGCTCTTTGGGCGAGTTTGCGGGAAAATTCTACAATTCTTACGAGTTTGCAGAAGCCTTCCAATGGGGGGCGGGCGGCTCCCTGCCATGGCCATGCGGGGAAAGTGGATGACCGCAGGGAAGAGGGACCGGGCAGATGTGGAGGCGGGGCGCATGGCGCAAACCCTTTTTCCGCGCGGCGGCTTGTGCTATACTAAAACGTACATCTATGAAATCATCTCGGAGGGAATACGCATGAAGGTGCTTTGCTTTGGGTCGCTCAATATCGACATGGTCTATGCCGTGCCGCATTTCGTCCGCGGGGGAGAGACGCTCGCGGCGCATGGCCTCGCGCGCTATACCGGCGGCAAGGGGCTCAATCAGGCGGTCGCGCTGGCGCGGGCGGGGGCCAGCGTGCGCATGGCCGGGGCGATCGGGGAGGATGGCCGGTTTTTGCTGGAGGAGCTTTCCGCAGCGGGGGCGGACACAGCGCTTGTCGAAGTGCGGCCGGACACGCCGAGCGGGCACGCCATCATCCAAAACGACGCCGCGGGCGACAACTGCATCCTGCTCTATGGCGGGGCGAACCGCACGATCACGCAGCAGCAGATCCGCCGGACAGTGGCGGCCTTCGCGCCGGGCGACGCAATCTTGCTGCAAAACGAGGTAAACGGCCTTTCGGGCCTCTTCCGCGCGGCGGCGGATGCAGGGCTGCGCATCTTCTTCAACCCCTCGCCGATGGAGGCGGATCTGCTCGATCTGCCGCTGGGGCTTGTGGACACCTTCTTCCTAAACGAGGGCGAGGCGGCGGCGCTCACCGGGCTGCCCGCGTCGGCAGTGGAAGAGGAACTTCCCTCCGCGTTGGCGCGCCGGTTCCCGCGCGCGAACATCGTGCTCACGCTGGGCGGCAAGGGCGCGCGATACCTCGCGGGCGGGCAGTGGCTTGCACAGCCGGCCTATGCCGTCCCCGTAGTGGACACGACGGGCGCGGGCGACACCTTCACGGGCTTTTTCCTGGCGGCGGTCGCCGAAGGGCAATCCCCCGCCGCGGCGATGGACCTCGCAAGCCGGGCGGCGGCCATCGCGGTGAGCCGCCCCGGGGCGGCTCCGTCCATCCCCACGCGCGCGGAGGCGGAGGCCTTCCGGGGAGGCTGGGCATGATTCGCTTTGTGCTGCTCGACCTGGACGACACGATTTTGGACTTTCGCGCGGCGGAGCATGCGGCACTCCGAAAGGCGTTAACAAGCCTGTCCGTCCCGGCGGGCGAGGCGGTGCTTGCGCGCTATAGCGTCATCAATGGGGAGCATTGGAAGCGGCTCGAGCGCGGTGAGATCACGCGCGCAGAGCTCAAGACGGCGCGCTTTTGTGCGCTTTTCCGGGAATTCGGCGTGGCCGCCCCGGCGGATGAAGCTGCGCACCGATACGAGGCGCTGCTCGGCGGGGAGGCCCCGCTGCTCCCGGGGGCGGCAGAGGTGCTGCCCGCCCTTGCCGCGCGGTACCGCCTGTTCGCCGTGACCAACGGTACGGCGGCGACACAGCACCGGCGCATCGCGGGGGCGGATCTCGCGCGCTTTTTCGAACAGATCTTCATTTCCGAGGAGGTGGGCGCGCCCAAGCCGGAACGCGCCTATTTCGAGGCGTGCTTTGCCGCCATCCCCGGGTTCTGCCGGGCGGAGGCGGTCATCGTGGGCGACAGCTTGACCTCGGACATTGCGGGGGGCGTCCGCGCCGGCATCCGCACCGTCTGGTTCAACCCGGCGCACGCGCCCACGCCGGACGCCCCGCGCGTAGACGCGCAATTTGCGGCGCTTTCGGAACTGCCCGCGCTGCTGGAAGGGATGTAAAGAGGACAAAAAAATGGCAGGGTCTGCGCCCTGCCGCTTTTTTCGATGTTCTTTTCGGGTTTCCAAGACTGACTGACCATATGCTTGGCGCACAGAATCGTTTCTTGGAAATTGCGATTGGGGGCTTTTCGAGGTCTGCTGATCTGCATCCTGCGGTCGCTTTTGCTGTTCCACATCGGTTTCGGTTGCCCGATAAGCCGCTTTTTGCAATTTGCTTTCCACAGGTCATAATTCCCATTCCCGCGACCTGCGCCCATCTGCATCCGTCGCATCCGCTTTCCGTAGGCACTTGCATCGCCGGTCGTACCGATAGCCTTCTTTGCAATCTGCATTTTGTGCCTGCTTTCTGCTGTTCGTACCGGGTTCGGTGCTCTGTAGGCTCGCCATCCTTCCCAGTTTGGACTTTGCGACTTGCCTTTTTCGCAATCTGCATGGATTCCTATTTACTTCCTTGCGGCCCGCCTTTGCCGCCCCTTTTTTAGGACAGCAGTGCGCGGTCGTTGGCAAATTCCTCGCCGGACAGCTTTTCAAATTCGCGCAGCAGGTCCTCGACCGTGAGCTTTTTCTTGTCCTCGCCCGCGATGTCCAAAATGATGCGGCCGTTATAGAACATGAGTAGCCGGTTGCCATGCACGATCGCGTCGCGCATGTTGTGCGTGACCATCATGGCCGTCAGGTGCTCCTCCGCAATGATCTGGTCGGAAATGGCGAGTACCTTGGCCGCCGTCTTGGGGTCGAGCGCCGCCGTGTGCTCGTCCAACAGCAGCAGCTTTGGCTTTTCCAGTGTCGCCATGATGAGCGTGAGCGCCTGCCGCTGCCCGCCGGACAAGAGGCTTACCTTGGTCGTCATGCGGTTTTCCAACCCCAGCCCCAGGGGAGCCAGCTTGCTGCGGAAGAATTCGCGTTCCTTTTGCGTAATCGCCCACCGGAGTGAGCGCGACTTGCCCCGGCGCGAGGCGAGCGCGAGGTTTTCCTCGATGTTCATGTTGCCGGCCGTGCCGGTCATCGGGTCCTGGAACACGCGGCCGAGGTACTTGGCGCGCTTGTATTCCGGCAGGCGTGTCACATCGATCCCGTCGATCCGGATGCTTCCGGAATCGATCGGGAACACGCCCGCGACGGCGTTTAGGGTCGTGGACTTGCCCGTGCCGTTGCCGCCGATGATGGTGACGAATTCGCCGTCCGCCAGCGTCAGATTGACACCGTTTAAGGCCACCTTTTCGTTGACGGTGCCCGCGTTAAAGGTCTTATGGATGTCTTTTAATTCAAGCATGCTTGTGTCCTCCGGTTTTCTGCGGGAAGAGCCGCGCCTTTACATGCGGCATGGCGAGGAAGAGCGCCACGATGAGCGCCGAGAACAGCTTGAGGTCGGTCGTGGACAGGCCGAGCTGCAATACGAGCGCGATGATCGCAAAGTACAGGATGGAGCCGAACACCACGGCCAGCAGCTTGAGCGCAAAGTTGCGGAACAGCCGTCCGAAGATGACCTCACTCATGATGATGGCCGCGAGGCCGATGACGATCGCGCCGCGCCCCATGTTGACATCCGCACTGCCCTGGTACTGCGCATACAGCCCGCCTGCGAGCCCCACAAGCGCGTTCGAGAGCACGAGCCCCAGCACCTTGTTTGTGTTGGTGTTGATGCCCTGCGCGCGCGCCATGTTGGGGTTCGCCCCCGTCGCGCGGATGGAGTGTCCGACCTCCGTGCCAAAAAACCAATACAGCACCGCGATGAGCACGACGCAGAAGATCGCCCCCGTAAGGACGGCCTCGGGGATATAGCGCAAGCTCACGATCAAATCGAACTTATCCACACTGATGGCCTGGTTGGACTTGCCCAGGATGCGCATGTTGACGGAATACAGCCCAAGCTGCGTTAAAATGCCGGATAGGATGGCCGGGATGCCGCACACCGTGTGGAACAGCCCGGTCACGAGCCCCGCGAGCATGCCGGCCGCCATCGCCGCCAAGAGCGCGAGGTACGGGTTTACCCCCCGGAGCATGAGTATGACCGCCACGGCGCCGCCGGTGGCCATGCTGCCGTCCACCGTCATGTCCGAATAGTCGAGCACCTTATAGGTGATGTACACGCCGATGGCCAGCACGCCCCAGATGACCCCCTGGGCGACCGAGCCGGGCAAGGCGTTTAGCAGTGATGTGAGATTCATGGAGCCCCCCCAAATGATAAAAATGAAAATCCATTGGTTTTCCAAAGAAATACAGAGGTATTATAGCAAAAAAACGCAGCCGGGGAAAGCCCCCAGCCGCGTTTTCTTTTCATTTGCTAAAGCGATAGCGCCTCATTCGCCGATGGCGACCAGGTCATCCGGGATCGGCCAGGAAAGCAGATCCGCAATCTCCTTGTTGTATTTCATCGTGACCTCGTCCGCATACACGATGGGCGTCGTGGCCGGGTCCGCACCGTTTACAAGGATGTCATAGGCGAGCTTGCCCGCGGAATAGCCCATGCTGTAGTAGCTGATGGACAGCGTCGCAAGGCCTCCGCCCTTGCACATGTTTTCCTCGCCCGCGATGACCGGGATCTTCGCCGGGACGGTGATGTTCTTCACGATCTCCATGTTGTCGGCCAGCGTGTTGTCCGTCGGGATGTAAATCACATCCACCTCACCCACGGCCGTCGTGACGACCGCCTGGATGTCGTTGGAATCCGACACGGTGTACACCTCCGCACGAAGCCCCTTGGCCTTCAAGGCTTCCTCGGCCTTTTCCGCCTGGAACAAGGAGTTTGCCTCACTCGAGCAATAGACGATGCCCACCGTCTTGGCGTCCGGGCACAGCTGAATCAGCAGGTCGATCTGTCCGTCGATCGGGGCGAGGTCGGAAGCGCCAGTCACATTGCCGCCGGGTGCGTCGTTACTTTCGATGACGCCCGCAGACACATAGTCCGTGATTGAGGTGCCGACGATCGGGATGGTCGAGGTCGCCGCCGCGGCAGATTGCAGGGCGGTCGTCGCGTTGGCCATGATGAGGTCGACCTTGTCGTTGACGAACTTGGTTGCAATGGATGCACAGTTGGTCGGTTCGTTCTGGGCGTTCTGGTAATCGAACTCGACATTTTCTGCGCCGAGCAGCTCGACGAGCGCGGCCTGGAAGCCCTCGGTCGCCGCGTCCAGCGCCTGATGCTCGAGCTGCTGCACGATGCCTACCTTATATTTCTTGCCGGAAGGATCCCCGGAAACGGTGGAGCCGTTCGGGGTAGAGGATTTCGCTTCCTCCTTTTTGCAGCCGGCCATGGCGAAAATGCTCACGATCGCCAGCAGCAAACAGATCGGTTTGCAAACTTTTTTCATAGCTGCCTCCTGGGATGGGAAAATAGAAATTGGTTAGTATAACGATAATCCAGCGGGGGCGAAATGTCAATAAATTTTTGCGGGAAATTCAATAAATATACCACAGAAGTGAATATTCTTCCGCGCTATATGCAGGATAGCACAAGGGAAGATGCAAAAAGGGAGGAAAACCGCGCGGCGCATTGACTTGGCGCGGCGGGTATACTATACTTTTGCTGACCGCGCGCGGATGCGGCGGCCTATCGGCCGGTCGGCCGATTGTATAGACCAAATTTTTCCGCGATCTCGCGGCAAAGGAGAAAATATATGCCTCTTGCACCCTTTCGCGTCGCCGTGTTCGACATGGACGGCACGCTGTTAAATTCCATGCACATCTGGGACAAATTGATCGACGACTATCTGGCTTCCTTGGGCAAGACGCCTGGCCCTATCCTGCGGCAGGACATCCGCGCGCTGGACATGCGCGCGACGGCGGCCTATGTGCGCACGCACTACGGCGTGACGCAGACGGTGGATGACATCATTGCCGGCATCAACGCGCTGGCGCTTCAAAAATACGAGGCCGAGGCGAGCCTGAAGCCCGGCGTCCGGGAATACCTCACCGCGCTGAAGCGGCAGGGCGTCCGCCTCGCGGCGGCGACGGCGACCGACCGGGTCGTGGCCGAACCGGCCTTGAAGCGGCTCGGGCTGTGGGACTTTTTTGACGCGTTTTTGACCTGTACGGAGGAGGGTGTGGACAAGAACACGCCCATGCTCTATGAACGGGCGGCACGCGCGGTCGGCGGCAACCCGCCCGAGGGCTGTGCGGTGTTTGAGGACGCGCTGCACTGCATCCGCACGGTCAAGGCAGCGGGGTTCTATACCGTCGCGGTGCAGGACGACAGCACCGCCTATGCATGGGCGGAGATCTGCCGCATCGCGGACGCGCACATCGTTTCCTATATAGAACTCCTGGAGCAGGCATGAGGGGCGGCGGCATGGTGCATTTTGAACCGAGGCCCGCGGGCGTGTGCTTCCTTTTGGGCGCGGGGCCGCTGTATGGCTGGGCGGCGGATAAGCGCCCGGGCGATTTTCTGATCGCGGCGGACGGCGGTTATGCCTATGCAGAGGCGGCCGGGTGGCAGGCAGATCTGCTGCTCGGCGACTTCGACTCGCTGGGGCGCGTGCCGGACGCGGCGGGCGCGCTCGTGCTCCCGCGCGAAAAGGACGATACCGACATGCTGGCCGCGGCGCGGGAGGGGCTGAAGCGCGGGTTTTCCACCTTCTACATCCTGGGCGGGACGGGCGGCCGCATGGACCACACGCTTGCCAATATCCAGCTATTGGCCTTCCTGGCCGACGCGGACGCAGTGGGTTACCTGTTTGCGGAGCACAATGTGCTGCGCCTGCTGCGCGCGGGCGAGGTGCGCTACCCCGCGGGGCTAACCGGGTATGTGAGCGTGCTGGCTTATGGCGGGGCGGCGCGCGGCGTGTGCCTCGAGGGGCTCAAATACCCGATGCAAAACGGGGAAATGACGCCCTCCTTTCCGATCGGGACGAGCAACGAATTTTTGGGCGCCCCGGCGCGCGTGGCGGTCGGCGAGGGCAGCGTGCTGCTCATCTACCCGCGGGCGGAAGCGCAGGCGTAAAGGCGACTCCCGGCGCAGCGCGGCGGCCGGGGAAAAGGCCCTCCCGCAAGGAATATTTTTGTGCCCCCCTCTGTGCCTCCGCCTCCTGTGCGGCCAGGTCTTTGGGCCTTTCGGATTGTAGCGGGTTCCACTTTCCCCCACATTTCTTTTTGCATTTTTCCATGCCAAAGCCTGCATATCCGCCCCGGCGCCGAGCGGGAAACGGCCGCGCGAGTGCGCCCTGCAAAAAAAATTTGCAGGGCGTTTCAAAAATTTTCGCAAATTTATTGACAAGCGAAAAGGAATCGTGTAAAATGGGCGCATATTCAAGAAGGGAGGACAACCAAGATGGCAACGGCGATGCTGAATAATCGATCTGCCCAAATGCATGCCGAGTCCGCCAAGTGCGCCCCGGAATTTTGTGCGTCCTCTGCTTCTCGTTCTATGCATGCTTTGATCGTAGACATTGCTTTGGCAATGTCTATTTTTGTATCTGTCGCCCTGGCCGTCGTACGCCTTGCCGCCGTACTTCGAATTCGCCTGCTCGTCACCCTTGGACTTGTACAGATCGTCCTTCTTTCGAACAGCAAATACGCCGAACGACCTTTGAATGCAGAACAGGTTCTGTAAGATGATGAAAAAAAGGCGGCCGGCGTAAAGCCAGGGCCGCTTTTTTCATAATATTTTCGCCGTGCAATGCGTGGCCAAGAAATTTGTAAGGAGAAACATCATGAAAGCAATGAAAAAAACCGTAAGCTTGGTTTTGGCCGTTGTTCTGTGCATGGTCTGCTTTGCAGGCTGCAAGAAAAACGGCGGCTCTGATGAGCAGACGCTCATCATCGGCGGTTCCGGCCCTCTGACGGGGGACGCGGCTGCATACGGCATCGCCGTGCAGAACGGCGCAAAGCTCGCGATCGACGAGATCAACGCGGCCGGCGGCGTCAACGGCATCAAACTTACCCTCAAGTTCGAGGACGATGTGTGCGACCCGGCGACGGCAGTCAATGCCTATGCGACGCTGTACGACGCGGGCACGAAGGTCTCTCTGGGCGCTGTGACGAGCGGCGCGTGCGTGGCCGTGACGGAGGAGGTCAAGAAGGATGGCATGCTGATGCTCACGCCCTCCGCTTCGCAGAAGGAATGCACGCAGTATGACAACTGCTTCCGCGTGTGCTTCATGGACCCGGATCAGGGCACCTATGCGGCGGAATTCATGGCGGAGCACAAGATCGGCACCAAGGTCGCCGTGCTGTATGATAGCTCTTCGGACTATTCGAAAGGCATCTATGAGACCTTCATGAAGAAAGCGGCTGAATTGGGGCTGGATGTTGTGACCGAGCAGGCCTTCACGGACCAGAGCAAGACCGACTTCAGCGTGCAGCTGCAGGCCATCAAGAACTCCGGCGCGGATGTGCTGTTCATGCCCTTCTACTATCAGGAAGCGGCGCTCGTGATCACGCAGGCAGAAGCGGCCGGCCTGGATGTCACCTACTTCGGCGTGGACGGCATGGACGGCATCATCGAGCAGATGGGCGAAGCCAACAAGGAAATGACCGAGGGCATCCTGCTTCTGACCCCGTTTGTGGCGAGCTCCACGGACGAGAAGATCGCTTCCTTCGTGAAGAACTATGAAGCGGCCTATAAGATGACCCCGAGCCAGTTCGCGGCAGACGCGTATGACGCGATCTATACGATCAAGGCGGCCATGGAAAAGGCAGAGATCGCGGATGTCAAAGACAAGGAACTGAACGCGAAGCTGATCGATGCGATGACCAAGATCGAAGTCGACGGCGTGACCGGCAAGATGACCTGGGACGCGAACGGCGAACCCACCAAGAGCGCGCAGGCGGTCGTCATCAAGGACGGCGCATATGTGGAATATGCGGACTAAAGAAGATCGCGAAAACAGATAACGCAGTTTCGCTCGGAGCAGGGCGCTTGCCTTGCTCCGCTTCTGTATTTGGTAAAATTTTTGGACGCGGGGCATGCCCCGGGAAGACACGGAGAATCGTATGGACTTTCTTTCCAATCTCATCAGCGGGCTCAGCTTGGGCAGCATCTATGCGCTCATCGCGCTCGGCTACACCATGGTCTACGGCATCGCTAAGATGCTGAACTTCGCCCACGGCGATATTATAATGGTAGGCGCATTTACGGTCATCGTGTGCGTCAACATGTGCGGCCTGCCCACCTGGGTGGGGGCGATTTTGAGCGTTCTCGTCTGCGTCCTGTTGGGCGTGGTCATCGAACGCGTCGCGTATAAGCCGCTGCGCAAGTCTCCGCCGCTTACGGTGCTCATCACGGCCATCGGCGTGAGCTACCTTTTGCAGAGCCTGGCACAGCTCGTGTTCGGGTCGGGACTGCACAGCTTCCCGAAGGTCGTGAGCATTCCGCCCGTTCAGCTGGGCGAGCTCACCATTAAGGGCGACGCCCTGGCCACGCTTGCCGTGAGCGCGCTCATCATGGTGGCGCTCACGCTGTTCATCGGCAAGACGCGCATGGGCAAGGCGATGCGCGCCGTCTCCGAGGACAAGGACGCAGCAGAGCTCATGGGCATCAGCGTCAACAAGACGATCTCCGTCACCTTCGCCATCGGCTCGGCCCTCGCGGCGGTGGCCGGCATCTTCTATGGCAGCACCTATGGCTTCATCGGGCCGTACACCGGGTCCATGCCGGGTATCAAGGCGTTTGTCGCGGCCGTGTTCGGCGGCATCGGGTCCATCCCGGGCGCGATGATCGGCGGGCTGGCACTCGGCATCATCGAAAACCTGTCCAAGGCGTATATCTCGACCGAGTTGTCGGACGCCATCGTGTTCGGCGTTTTGATCGTCGTGCTATTGCTCAAGCCGACGGGGCTTCTCGGCAAAAAGATCAAGGAGAAGGTATGATGAAACGCAAGAAAACAAGCATTAAAAACTACATTACCTATGCAATCGCGCTGGGCGCGTTTGCGGTCATGATGCTCCTCATCGCCACGGGCAACGCGACCCGGCATTTGCAGTCCATGCTGGTGCCGATCTGCATCAACATCGTGCTGGCCGCCTCGCTCAACCTCGTGGTGGGCGTGCTGGGCGAATTGTCGCTCGGGCACGCGGGCTTCATGTCCGTGGGCGCGTATGCGGGCTGCCTCTTCTCCTTATATATGCAGGAGATCCTGCCCACGGCCGTGCGCTTCCCCCTGGCCATGCTGGTGGGCGGGATCGTGGCGGCGGTCTTCGGCGTGCTGGTCGGCGTGCCGGTGCTGCGCTTAAAAGGCGACTACCTCGCGATTGTCACATTGGCCTTCGGCGAGATCATCCGCAGCATCATCATCAACCTGAACTTCACGGGCGGCGCAGCCGGCCTCAAGGGCACGCCGCAGGACGCGACCTTCCCGGCGGCCTTCATCGTCGTGATGATTACGCTCGTCGTCATTTTGAACCTCGTGAATTCCAAACAGGGGCGCGCTATCATGTCCCTTCGGGACAACACGATCGCGGCGGAATCCTGCGGCATCCATGTGAGCTATTATAAGCTGCTGGCGTTTGTCGTGGCGGCGTTCTTCGCGGGCGTGGCGGGCGCCCTCTATGGGCACAACTATTCCATCCTGACGGCAAGCACCTTCGACTATAATAAGTCGATCGAGATCTTGGTCATCGTCGTGCTGGGCGGCATGGGCAGCATCCGCGGGAGCATGATCGCCGCGGTCGTCATGACCGTACTGCCCGAGGCGCTGCGCTTCATGAGCGATTACCGCATGCTCATCTATGCCCTGGTGCTCATCGCCATCATGCTTCTAAATGCATCGCCCGCGTTTTCCAAGCTCAAGGGCAATCTCAAGAAACTATTTGCCGGCCGCCGCGGCCGGGAGGAGGCGTAAGCATGCAGCACAAGACGAAAATGGTCCCTTTCCCGAGCGACGCGATCGTGCCGGAGCGGGATGTCAATAAGAAACCCATTTTGGATGTCCGGCACCTGGGCATCGACTTCGGCGGCCTCACGGCGGTGGACGACTTTTCGCTGCTCATCGGCCGGACGGAGATCGCCGGGCTCATCGGCCCGAACGGCGCGGGCAAGACGACGGTGTTCAACCTGCTCACCAATGTGTATCAGCCGACGCGCGGCGCGATCCTGCTCGACGGCGTGAACACGGCGGGCAAGTCCACCGCGCAGGTCAACGCCATGGGCATCGCCCGCACCTTCCAGAACATCCGCCTGTTTTCCAATATGTCGGTTTTGGACAATGTCAAGGTCGGGCTGCACAACCACATCCGCGAAAACTTCTTTTCCTCGGTCACGCATGCGTTCGGCTATGCCAAGGCGGAGCGCGCGGCGGACGCGCGGGCCAAGGAGCTTTTGGATGTGTTCCACATGGCCGATCATGCGGAGGAGGCGGCCGGAAGCCTCCCCTACGGCGCGCAGCGCCGGTTGGAGATTGTGCGCGCGCTCGCGACCGAGCCGGGCATCCTCCTGTTGGACGAACCGGCGGCCGGCATGAACCCCTCGGAAACGGTGGAGCTGATGGACAACATCCGCAAGATCCGCGACGAGTTCCAGATCGCCATTTTGCTCATCGAGCACGATATGAACCTCGTCATGAACATCTGCGAAGGCATCTGCGTGCTCAACTACGGCAAGGTCATCGCCAAGGGCACGCCGGACGAGATCAAGCAGAACCCCGTCGTCATCGAGGCCTACCTCGGCAACAAAGGAGAATAAGCCATGTCCATGCTGACTGTTGAAAACATCAATGTATACTATGGCCAGATCCACGCCATCAAGGATGTCTCTTTTGAAGTGAACGAGGGCGAGATCGTCTCGCTCATCGGGAGCAACGGCGCGGGCAAGTCCACGGCCTTAAAGACCATTTCCGGGCTGCTTCGGTCGCGCACCGGGAGCATCCGGTTTCTGGATCAGGAGATCGGCCACGAGGAGGCCTACCGCCTCGTCGGGCGCGGGCTCGCGCATGTGCCCGAGGGCCGGCGCATCTTCCTCGCCATGACGGTGGAGGAAAACCTGCAAATGGGCGGATACACCGCGGGCAAGGCGACGGAGGCGCGCGTGCAGGATGTGTTTGCCCGCTTCCCGCGCCTCAAGGAGCGCCGCAACCAGATCGCCGGGACCTTGTCCGGCGGCGAGCAGCAGATGCTGGCCATGGGCCGCGCGCTCATCTCCGCACCCAAATTGCTCATGCTGGACGAACCGTCCATGGGCCTCGCCCCCATCCTCGTGGGGCAGATCTTTGACATCGTGCGCGAGCTGCACAAGGCGGGCACGACCATCCTGCTCGTCGAGCAGAACGCGGAAATGGCGCTCAAGGTGGCCGACCGCGCCTATGTGTTGGAATCCGGGCGCATCACGCTGTCCGGCACGGGCAGCGAGCTCGCCAAGAGCGACGCGATCAAAAAGGCCTACCTCGGCGGCTGAGGTGCAAAACCAAACAAAACGAAAAGGACCTGCCAATTGGCGGGTCCTTTTTTGTGGGCGATTTTTGCGGCTTCTTGGCGCGTGCCGCGGCAGACGGTTTTTGCTGGGAAGGTTGGGGGAATCCCCCCTGATTTGCTTGCACATGTCTTTGCGCGGGCTGCGGCGGATGCTTTTTTGGGAGGGAGAATGCCCATGCTTTCCGCGCATGCTCCGATGTGAGCCTGGGCGGGCGGCCTTGGGGGTCTATTCACTTCCTCCGTCCGGGCGGATAGGGGCGGTATTCGTCCGTGCGGCCGAGCAAGTAGTCGACACTGGTCGTGTAATAGTCCGCAAGGCGGATGAGCACGGACGCGGGGATGTTCAAATTGCCCAGCTCATAGTCGGAATAGGTGGTTTGATGGATGTGCAGGTATGCGGCGAGCTGCGCCTGCGTCAGGTCGCGGTCCTCCCGCAGGTTGCGGATGCGCGGAAACATGGCTGGACATTCCTCCTTAGGGGCGTAATGGTTATTATTATGGAATAAGGGATTATCCCTTATTGCGTTTTAAGTCAAATTCCCTTAAAATTGAGGAACAGGCAGCAAGCTTGGAAAAACGGAGGAGCAGAGAGATGCAGGAAATGGAAACCTTTGAACAGTGGCTGCGCGAGCGCATCGTGCGGTTGAGCGCGCAGGCGGCGGATCTGGCCGAGCGGGCGGAAAAATTGCAGGGCGAGGCGCACCACATGACGCGCGACCTCATCGCCGTGCAGGGCGCACTCGAGGAAGCGTACTTGCTGTTGGAACAGCGGGGCGAGAAATGAAGGGAGGGGGACTGCCGGGCAGCCCCCCTTTTTTGAAGAAAAATTTACAGCTTTTTGCCCGAGAGGGATGGCATATTGCCGCCGGATGGGATAAAATAGCTCTGAGTCATTTGCCGCGGAAACGCGGCAGGTAAGGAGTAATCGTATGCGAATCGGAATTTTTGGATATGGCAATCTTGGCCGGGGCGTGGAGAGCGCGATTCGGCAGAACAAAGATATGGAGCTTCGTGCAGTGTTCACGCGGCGCGACCCCGCGAAACTAAAGATCGCGACGCCCGGCGTGCCCGTCTATGCGGCGGCGGACGCGGCGGCGCACGCGGGGGAGGTGGATGTGCTCATCCTCTGCGGCGGGAGTGCGACGGATCTGCCTGTGCAGACGCCCGCGATGGCGGAGTTGTTCCATGTCGTGGACAGCTTTGATACGCACGCGCATATCCCGGAACACTTCGCGGCGGTGGACGCGGCGGCGAAGAAGTCCGGTCACACCGCGATGATCTCGGTCGGCTGGGACCCGGGCATGTTCTCGCTCAACCGGCTGTACGCAAACGCCGTGCTGCCCGACGGAGCGGACTATACCTTCTGGGGGCGCGGCGTGAGCCAGGGGCATTCCGACGCCATCCGCCGCATCGAGGGCGTGGCCGACGCCAAACAGTACACCGTGCCGGTCGAGGCGGCGCTCGAGGCCGTGCGGTCCGGTTCCTGCCCCGCGCTTTCCACGCGGCAGAAGCACACGCGCGAATGCTATGTCGTGCTGAAGGAAGGCGCGGACGCGGCCAAAATCGAGAAGGAAATCAAGGAAATGCCCAACTACTTCGCAGACTATGACACGACGGTGCATTTCATCTCCGCCGAGGAACTCGCGCGCGATCACAGCCGCATCAACCACGGCGGCTTCGTCATCCGCAGCGGCAAGACCGGTCTATCCGGGCAAAACAACGCGGTCATCGAATACAGCCTCAAGCTGGACTCCAACCCGGAATTCACGGCCTCGGTCATCGTCGCGTATGCGCGCGCGGTATACCGCCTGGCCGCAGCCGGAGAAGCCGGATGCAAGACGGTGTTCGACATCGCACCCGCGCTTCTAAGCCCGCTGTCCGGCGAGCAGCTCCGCGCGAAAATGCTCTAAGGCAAGGTTTTTTTGGGATATGGATCAACAACAAAAGAAAGCCTGGGCGGCGGTGCGGGAATACGCCATGCTCACACTGGCGACACTCATCATGGTGCTGGGCATCTATGTGTTCAAATTCCCGAACCACTTCTCGTTCGGCGGGGTGACGGGCATCGCCATCCTGCTTTCGGGGGCGTTTGGCATCCCGGCCGGGACGATTACCTTCGTCATCAACATGGCGCTCTTGGTCGTGGGCTTCCTGTTTCTGGGCAAGGGCTTTGGGTTCAAGACGGTGTATGTGAGCGTGCTCATGTCCGCCGCGCTGAGCCTTTTGGAAAAGCTGCTCCCCATGGATGCCCCGCTCACGACGCAACCGGTGCTGGAGCTCATCTTCGCCATCGTGCTCCCGGCGCTCGGCTCTGCGATCCTGTTCAACATCGGCGCCTCCAGCGGCGGGACGGACATCCTCGCAATGATCCTGCGCAAGTACACGACGATGAACATCGGCTCCGCCCTGTTCCTCGTCGATCTCACCATCACGATCACGGCCTGCTTCATCTATGATATCCAGACGGGGCTGTTCTCCTTCTGCGGGCTGATGGCCAAGTCGCTCGTCATCGACGGCGTGATCGAAAATATCAACCTGTGCAAGTACCTCACGATCATCTGCAGCGACCCCGCGCCGATCTGTGACTTCATTCAGCACACGCTGCACCGCGGCGCGACGACCTTCGCGGCGGAAGGCTCCTATAGCCACATGCCCAAGACGGTCATCCTCACGGTCATGAAGCGCGGACAGGCCGTGCAGCTTCGAAACTTCGTGCGGCAGCACGAACCGCACGCCTTCATCGCGATCACCAACAGCAGCGAGATCATCGGCAAGGGATTCCGCGGCTTCAACTAAACAAAAACGGATCGCTCCGGCGGTCCGTTTTTTGTTGCCTTCGCCCGCCGCCTGTGCGACAATGAAGAGAGAAGAAGGGTAGAGGAGGAAGAAAGATGCCAGAACTTTTGCGGGCGGGGGAGCTTTCCCTGCGGCGGATGGCGGATAGCCCGGCGGACTATGCGCATCTCGCCGCATGGCTCGCCGACCCGCGCATCGCAGAATGGTACGCGGGCGTGGACGGAAGCGTGACCGTGGAGGCGGTGCGGGCAAAATACGGCCCGCGCGTGCGGGGCGAAAGCCCGGTCGTACCCTGCATAGTGGAGATGGGAGGAACGCCCGTGGGCTATGTGCAATACTACCCCGCGGGGGAGGATGATGGCTATGCAGATGCAGGAAATGCTGCGGCGTTTTCGCATCCCTATGCCGTCGATCTGTTTGTGGACCCGGCGCATGGGGGGCGGGGTGTGGGCAGCCGGGTGCTCGGCGCGCTGTGCCGCTATCTCGCGGAGCAGGCCGGGGCGGACATCGTGCTCCTCGACCCACGGGCGGACAACGCGCGCGCCATCCGCTGCTACACCAAGGCGGGGTTTCGCCCGCTGGGCTTCCTATCCAGGCGCGAGGAGCGGGACGGCAGGACATACGACAGCCTGCTGCTTGGCTGGCGGCCGGGGGCGGCCAAGGAAGCATTGCTCGTGAGCGCCTGCCTGCTCGGCGTCCCCTGCCGCTATGACGGCCGCGCCAAGCCCTGCGCCATGGTGCAGGCGCTGGCAAAGGAATTTGCCCTTGTGCCCGTGTGCCCGGAACAGCTGGGCGGCCTTTCCACGCCGCGCCCCCCGGCGGAGCGGCGGGAGGACGGCGTGTATACCGCGGCCGGGGCAGATGTCACAGCAGCCTACCGGCGCGGAGCGGCGGCGGCGGTCGCGATGGCGCAAAAGCACGGGTGCCGTGCGGCGATTTTGAAGGAAAAGAGCCCGGCCTGCGGCGTGCGGTGCGTGTATGACGGCGCGTTTTCGGGCACACTGCGCGCGGGGGAGGGTGTCGCGGCCGGGGCGCTGCGCCGCGCGGGCGTGGCGGTATATAGCGAGGAAGAGGCATTGTACTTTTGCGCCCAGGATATGATAGAATATTGTACAGGAGAGCACATTTTTGGAACATCGAAAGGAGACAACATGAACCCCATTTTTCACAGAAGATCCATCCGGAAATTTTTGAACAAGCCCGTCGAGCACGAAAAGCTGGAACGCATCGCCCGCGCGGGGCAGCTCGCCCCGTCGGCCATGGCGCGCTTCCCGTGGGAAATTTTGATCGCGACCTCGCCCGAAGCCAAGCAGATGGTACAGACCATGAGCCCCTATAGCAAGATGGCGGCGGAGGCCGGGGCAATCATCGTTGTCTGCGGCAATATGCAGGCGGCAGAGGGAGATTGGTGGGTGCAGGACTGCGCCGCATGCACGGAAAACATCCTTTTGCAAATCGTGGCCGAGGGGCTGGGCGGCGTGTGGATTGGCACCTATCCGAAGGAGGACTGCATGCGGCATGTCGCGGACTTCTTCCAACTGCCCGCGCACATCGTGCCGTTTGCGACCATCGCGCTTGGATATAGCGAAGTGGAAAATGTCGCCAAGGACCGGTTCGACCCGGCCAAGGTGCATTACGAACAGTTCTGATCGGACGGTGCAGATATGCGGTACATTTTGTTTGATCTGGACGGGACGCTCACCGATTCCAAGGAAGGCATTTTCAAAAGCGCGCAGTACGCGCTTACAAAGCTCGGCATCACGCCGCCGCCGCTCTCGGACATGAACTGGGTGGTCGGGCCGCCCATCCGGCAGTCCTTTGCGGAGCGCTATGGCCTAAGCGAGGAGGACGCGCTGCGCGGCCTGCGGTTCTATCAGGAGCGGTTTGGGAAGGTAGGGTACCTCGAAAACCGCGTCTATCCCGGCGTGGCGGAGATGCTTCAGACACTCGTGGACGCGGGGTGCACGCTCGCTGTCGCGACCTCCAAACCGGCGTTCTATGCCACGCGCATCTTGGAACACTTCGCGTTGGACGGGTATTTCGCCTATATTTCGGGGAGCGAGATGGACGGCACAAACGGCGCGAAGAGCGCGGTCGTCGCCCGGGCGATGCAGGAGATCGGCGCAGACCCAGCGGAGACGGCGATGGTGGGCGACCGGCGGTACGACATGCAGAGCGCCCGCGAAGCCGGGTTGGCCGCCGTGGGCGCGGGGTATGGCTATGCCGACCCGGGGGAACTTGAGGCAGCGGGCGCAGAGGCGATCGCGGCGGATACGGCGGAGCTTACGAAAATTTTGCTTGCCGGCCGCCCGGCGGACTGAGGCGCGGCCATGGCTAAGGTCTGGGCGCACCGGGGCGCGTCGAAATACGCCCCGGAAAACACGATGGCGGCCTTTGCCCTCGCGGCAGAGCAGGGCGCGTTTGGCATCGAGCTGGATGTGCAGCAGAGCCGCGACGGAGAGCTTGTCGTCTGTCACGATGATACGATCGACCGCACCTCGGACGGCACGGGGCGCGTCGGCGCGCTTTCCTATGCGGAGCTTTGTGCGCACAACTTCGCTGCGGGCAGGCAGGACGGCGTGTTCTACCGCATCCCGCGGCTTCGCGAAGTGCTCGACTTCGCGCGGGAGGCGGGGCTGCGCGTGAATGTGGAACTCAAACAGGACAGCCGCGCGCACGCGGACGGGCTGGAGGGCAAGGTCGTGGCCGCCGTGCGAGCGGCGAGGATGGAGGAGGCGGTGCGGTATTCCTCCTTCGACCACTATGCGCTGCGGCGGCTGCGGTTCTTTGCGCCGTTTGCCGAAACGGCCATTTTGTATGAGGCGGGGCTGTACGAGCCCTGGGCGTATGCCGCGACGCTGCGGGCGCAGGCGCTGCACCCGCACTATGCGACGCTGTTCGAGCCGCATATCGTCGAGCTTGCGCACAAGGCGGGGCTGGAGGTCTGCCCATGGACGGTGGACGACGAAAAAACGGTCGCGGCGCTCGGCCGGATGGGCGTGGACGGCGTCATCACCAACGACCCGGCGCGCACGCGGCGGGTGTTGGCGGCGGCGGATTGCCTCTATTAAGGATATAAGGGAGGAAATGCAATGATCCCAACAAGAGAACAGGCGTGGGGCATCCTCACGAAATATGTGACGACAGATAGTCAGCGAAAGCACGGCATGGCGGTCGAGGCGGCCATGCGCTATTTCGCCCGCAAGGCGGGGCAGGACGAGGAGCTTTGGGGCGTCGTGGGGCTGCTGCACGATGTGGACTATGAGCTCTATCCGGAGGAGCACTGCCTCCGCGCACGGGAAATTCTGCAAAAGGAGGGCGTGGACGAGGGGGTCATCCACGCGGTGCAGAGCCACGGGTATGAGATCTGCTGCGACATCGCGCCGGAAAACGACATGGAGCGCACGCTGTTCGCGGTGGATGAGCTCACCGGGCTGGTGACGGCGGCGGCCATCCTGCGGCCCTCACACAGCGTGATGGACATGGAGGTCAAGTTCGTCAAAAAGAAGTTCAAGGACAGGCACTTTGCGGCGGGGTGCAATCGCGATGTCATCCGCCGCGGGGTAGAGCGCATGGGCATCTCGCTCGACGAGCTCATGGAGGGTGTGATCCTGGGTATGCGCGACGCAGCGGATGCGCTGGGCCTCGGGATGCAGGCATGACGCCGGAAAACGCTCTGCCGCCCGGCATCCGCCGGTCGCTTTCTGGCTGGGAGGCCGTGCCGGACACCGTCGGCCGGTCGCGGGCGGCGGTGTGCCGCTATACCCGCGGGGGCGAGACGCTCTTTTTGAAGGCAGAAACGGCCTCGGCGCAAAGCCGCACCGAGCGGGACATGCTTTTGTGGCTTTCCGGCAAAGTCCCGGTGCCGCGCGTCCTTGCGGCGGAGGAGGCGGCGGGCGTGCAATACCTGCTGCTCTCCGCCCTGCCCGGGCACATGGCCTGCGCGCCGGAAGCGCTCCGCGACCCCGTGGGGACGGCAAGGGCCCTGGCAGAAGGGCTTCGGATGCTTTGGGCAGTCCCAATCCGGGATTGCCCATCGGATCAGCGCCTCCCTAAGAAGCTCGCGGCAGGCATGGCACGGGCGCGCAGGGGGGTGGTGGACATGGACGATCTCGACCCCGACCACCGGCACTTCGCCTCGGCGGCAGCCATCGTGGCAGAGCTTGCCGCGCGCCAACCGGCGGAGGAGGAAGCGGTGCTCTCGCACGGCGATTACTGCCTGCCCAATGTGTTTTTGGCGGGTGGGCAAGTCGCGGGGTTCCTCGACCTCGGGCGGGCGGGCGTGGCTAGCCCGTGGCAGGACATTTCGCTGTGCGTGCGGTCGCTGCGGTACAATTTCGAAACACTCCGGGGCGAATCCGCGCCAATCGACGCCTTTTTTTGTGCGCTCGGGCGGGAGCCTGACGGGGAACGAATCGAATATTACCGCCTGCTGGACGAGCTGTTCTAAGGCGGAGGGAGCATCTGCGTAGCGCGGCGGAAGGCTGCTTTCGCGTGGAACGCGGGGAAGCCTTCCCCGGAGGATCGGAACGGCGCGGCGGGCGGCACAAGCATGCTTCCGCCGGGTGCGGAAGGAGGACGCGATGAAGGAATATACAGTAGAAATCGAGGGCGTGCGCCTGCACCTGTGCGCGGCGGACACGCTCTTTTCGCCGGACGGATTGGACGAGGGCACGCGGCAGATGCTTCGTGCCGTGGAATGGTTCCCCGGGGCGGCGGTGCTCGACCTCGGGTGCGGGAATGGCGTGGTGGGCATCTATGCGGCGCTCCGCGTGGGTGAGGCGGGCGTGTGCCTTGGCGATGTGGACGCGGCGGCGGTCGCATGCGCGCGGCAAAATGCGGAGGCCAACGGCGTGGGCGGCGTGTGCATCCGGCAAAGCGACGGGCTGGACGCCTTTCCCGGGCAGCGCTTTGACAGGATCCTCTCGAACCCGCCCTATCACGCGGATTTTTCCGTGCCCAAGAAATTTATCCGGCAGAGCTTTGCGGCGCTCCGCGTGGGCGGGCGGCTGTACATGGTCACCAAGCGGCGCGATTGGTACGAAAACCGCCTGCGGGCAACTTTCGGCGGCGTGCGCGTGACGGAGGCGGGCGGGTATTTCGTGTTCGTGGCGGAAAAGCGCGGCGACCGGCCGCCCACAAAGCAGAAGCCCGCGCCGCAGCTTTCCAAAAAGCTGGCGCGCAAATACGCCAAGGCGGGGAAGTAAGGGGCGCGACCGCGTCTATTTCCGCGCGCAATACGGCACGCGGGTGCCCAAATGGGGCGTCGCGTACCGCGTATACCGGCGGCAGGCGGCCGCAATGCTGGAAAAGGACCTCGCGACCGGGCAGGTGCGCGTGCGGTATACCTATGGAACGGAGGGGAGCTATGCTGTTTTGGGAAACCTTGCAAAATTGGGCGGACTGGGGCCGCGTCTTTGCCGACTGGGCAGCCTTTGCGCCGCTCGTGCGGGAAATTTTCCGGCGAAGCGGCCTTCCGATGGGCGAAGTGCGCGCCCTCCCGCCGGGCACCAACGCCGTATTCCGCGTGGGCGACTTGGTCGTCAAGATCTATGCCCCGGCCGAGACGGGCGTGGGGCAGGAACTCGGGCGGGAAAGCGAGGTGCAGGCGATGCGCGCGGCCGCGGCCGTGGGTGTGCATACGGCGGGCGTCGTGGCTGCGGGGGAGCTGGCGGACAGATATGCCTTTTCCTACCTCGTGACGCGGTTTGTGTCTGGCGCGGCGCTGGGCGATGTGGTGCGGGAAGGCTCTGCGGCGGAAAGGCGGGCGATCGGGCGAGAACTCGGAGAGATCACCCGTCGCCTGCACGGCGCGTCGCCAAACGCCTGCCCGGCCTGTGCGGTTGACCTCTTCGCGCGCAGCCAAGATAACCCGCGGTGGGACATGGTGCCGCCTGCGCTTGCGCGGGAGCTTCTTGCCCGGGCGAAAACCGTCTGGGCGCGGCGGGATCGGCGCGTGCTCGTGCATGCCGACCTCACGGGCGAAAATGTGCTGCGCCTGCCGTCGGGGGAATTCGCGGTGCTGGACTTCGGCGACGCGGTGCTCGCCCCGGCGTGTGTGGAGCTGCCCTCGCTCGTGCTGGAAGGCTTGGCGGCGGACGCCGACGCCGCGGCGGGGGTGTTCGGCGGCTGGGACGCCGCGGACGCGGTGGAGGCGCTGCTGGACGGCCTGTCGCTGCACGACTTCGCGGGCAACCTCGTCCGCGATTTTTGCGCACGGCGCGGCCTTTCGCCGGAAGAGACTGCGGCGGACGAGGCGGCGCTTGCCCGGATGCTTCGGCGGGCCTTGTTCGGGTAAGGATTTTTTGCACGGCATGTGCTGTTCGTTGCATCCGCGGCGGGTGGTTTTTTTCGGTGCGATGGGTGCTCGGTCTTGCGCATGCATCTTTCCCTTGCGGGCAAAAGGGTGTATGATAGGGGGAGCAAAACGGCCCGGAGGCAGGCGCGGCATCAGGCGGCCTGCGCGCACCCAAAAGGCGGTTCGGGCGGAAAGGCGAAAAAGCTCATGGCAAAAAAGCTGCAAAAGACCAATGCGATGCGCATCCTGGATGCGAAAAAGATTGCCTATGCCGTGCTGGAATACCCGCACGGCGACACGGCGCTGCCGGGGGAGGAGGTCGCGCGCCTCGTGGGGCGGCCGCCGGAGGAGGTGTATAAGACGCTGGTCACGGCGGGCGGCGGCGGGCACTTTGTGTTCATCCTCCCCGTCGGGGCAGAGCTCGACCTCAAAAAGGCGGCCAAGGCCGCGGGCGTCAAGTCCGTCGCGATGGTGCATGTGGCGGAGCTGTTCGGCCTCACCGGCTATGTGCGCGGCGGCTGCACGGCGGTGGGCATGAAAAAGCCGTTTCCCGCCTTCCTCGACGAATCCGCCCGGGGGCGTGCGCGCATCCTTGTGAGCGGCGGGCGCATCGGGCTGCAAATGGAGCTCGCGCCGGACGACCTGCTCTCTGCCTGCGGCGGGGCCTACGCCGCGCTCACGCTATGACCGGGCGCGCGGTCGTCACGCACTCCCTGCCGCCCGTGTGGGACGCGCACAGCCGCGTGCTCATCCTGGGCACGATGCCCTCGCCCGCCTCGCGCGCGCAGGGCTTTTACTATGGCCATCCGCAAAACCGCTTCTGGCGCGTCTTGGCGGCGGTGCTCGGCGAAGCGGACCCGGCGGCAGACCCGGCGGCGCGGCGCGAATTTGCGCTGCGGCACGGAATTGCACTTTTTGATGTGCTGCGCCGGTGCGAGATTGCGGGCGCGTCCGATGCGAGCATCCGCGCCGGGGAACCCAACGACTTTTCGGTCATCTTGGCCGGGGCGGACATCCGCGCCGTGTTCACGACGGGCAAGCGCGCTTTTGCGCTCTACGAACGGTTGTGCCTGCCCGCGACCGGGCGGCCGGCCGTCTGCCTTCCCTCGTCGAGCGCGGCCAATTGCCGCATGTCGCTTGGAGAACTCGTCCGCGCGTATGCCCCGATCCGCGCTGTTGGGGAGGAAGCAGGAAGATTCTGCAAACGCCGCGCCTGCTGCTCCGCCCCTGGCGGGAGGAGGACGCGGAGGACATGTTTGAATACGCCCGCGACCCGCGCGTCGGCCCCAACGCGGGGTGGACGCCGCACAAGAGCCTTGCGGACACGCGCATCACCATCCGCGGATTCCTCCACGACAAAAACTGTGACACGCGCGCCGTCGTGCTGAAGAGCGAAAACCGTCCGATCGGGAGCATCGGCCTGCACCGGCGCAGCCCCCGCCGCCTCCGTCGCGGCCGGGAGGAGCGCGAGATCGGCTATGTCTTAAACCCCGCCTATTGGGGGCACGGCTATATCCCCGAGGCGGTGAATGCGGTGCTATACCACGCCCTGTTCGAGTTGGGTGTGGATGTCGTGTGGTGCGGGCACTATGACTTCAACGACAATTCGCGCCGCGTCATCGAAAAATGCGGGTTTTCCTTTGTGTTCCGGCGGGAGGAGATGCTCTATCATATGGACGACCGGTTCTGCTATGCCTGCTACTATGCGATGGATCGGCGGCATTACCGGGCGATGCACCCGGAACAGTTCCCGGACGCGCCTTTGTAAGCGAAGTGTAAACAACGCGCCGCTCACCTTGCGGGAAGCCCCCGGCCGTGCTACAATGGAAAAGTTGCAAAAACCGCATGTATGCGGATGAGGGTGAGAAACGCTATGACGGAATATATCACAAATGTCATCGAAAATTACGGCCTGATCGCGATTTTTCTCGTGATCGCGCTGGAATACGCCTGCTTTCCCGTGCCGAGCGAATTGGTGCTGCCCCTCTCGGGCGCGGTTGCGGCGCAGGGCAAGTTCAACTTCCTCGCGGTGTACCTGCTGAGCATTTTGGCGGGGCTCGTCGGTTCCTATATTTGCTATGCCATCGGGCGCTACGGCGGTGTGCCGCTGCTGCGCAAGATTGAGGCGCGCTTCCCCAAATTTGGCGGCGGCATCCTGATCGCCAAGGAAAAATTCGAAAAGTATTCGACGTTGTCCGTCGGGCTGTGCCGGGTCGTGCCGCTGTGCCGGACCTATATCTCCTTTGTCGCCGGGCTGGCGCAGCAAAACATCGCGCTGTTCAGCGCGGCGTCCGCGGTGGGCATCGGCGTGTGGAACGCCATCCTTGTGGGGCTGGGGTACCTGCTCTCGGCGAATTGGCAGATCGTCATGGTCTATTATAACAAGTATAAGGTGTTCATGCTGCTGGGTGCGGTGCTGGCCGTCGCGGCGTACATCCTGTTGAAGCGCTACCTCGACCGGCGCGAGGAGCAGGCGCTTGCGCGCGCCCGGCAGGCGGAGGAAGGCAAACGGGAATAATGCGGCGGCATTGCCGCAAAATCCACACGAAGGATGGCGGCATACTGCAAAATTGGAACGGAGGGCGGCGGTTATGCCGCCGGATTTTTCGGAAACGCAAACACAGGCGTGCGCCACGGGTGCGCCGCCTGTGTTTTGTTGTTGGTTTCTATGATGTCGGATTGCTTTTTACGGAAGATGTTCCGTCTTTGTGAGAGGTCGTCTGCGCTAGGAAAAGGGCCACGGTGCTATGCGCTGCGAGATACACCACTACCGTGCAGCTCGCCTGTGCGGGAAGAGGGCGCGGACGCCCGCTTGCCGGGGTTTCCGACGGTTGTGCCTCTTCGGTCGGAAGGTGCGCTGCTCTCTTGAAAAGCCGCGGGAGCTTTGCTCATCCGTTTATCAGGCATTCTGCCGACGGAGCCCAAGCGTCCCTCTACTTGTCTTTTCCGTGGAAAAATCACTGTGGCTTTTCGTCGGAGGGGACTGGGGCGCCGGCCGTCTTTCGTGCAGGTCGCTTGCCCGCCGCCCTCTTGCTCGTCCCTTCTTTTGCCGAAGCGTCCTGCTGCGCAGAGGCTCCTTGCGCCGGAGTGTGCCGGGCAGAACTTGTTTTCGCCTGCTGTGCCGGAACCTCGGCCGCCGAGGCAGAAACTCCGCCGCCTGCCTGGGAAGGTTCAGGGGGCCGCGCGGGGGTGCTTTTTGCCCTTGCGTCGGGTTTTTCCCTTGCCTGCGCCTCGCCTGTCCAGTCCTCCGCCCCCTTCGCGCCGTGCGCGCGCTTCCACGCCAAAATGTCCGCAAGCCGCGCCGCGAACCGCGCCTCCAACCCCTGCGTGGTCGGGTGGTAATACCGCTTGCCGAGCTTGGAATCGGGCAGGCATTGCAGGTTGGTGAGCTTGTCCGCTGCGTCGTGCGCATATTGGTAACCTTTGCCGTAGTCCAGCTCGCGCATGAGCCGAGTGGGCGCGTTGCGCAGGGCAAGCGGCACCGGGTCGGCCAGTTCCTGGAGCGCGTCGCCCTTGGCGCATTCATAACCCACATATAATGCATTGGATTTGGGCGCGAGCGACAGGTATACGACCGCCTGCGAGAGGTGCACCGCGCATTCCGGCATGCCCAAAAAATGGCACGCCTGATAGGCGGCGATGGCCTGCTCCAGCGCACGCGGGTCGGCTAGTCCGATGTCCTCGCTTGCAAAGCGCGTGACCCGTCGGGCGACATATAGCGGGTCCTCGCCCGCCTCCAGCATGCGCGCCAGCCAGTACAGCGCCGCGTCCGGGTCGGAATTGCGCATCGACTTGTGCAGGGCGGAGATCAGGTTGTAATGCTCCTCGCCGTTCTTGTCGTAGAGGAGTGACTTCTGCGAAATGCATTGCTCGATGCCCTCGCGGGTGACATGGATGGTGTCGCCCTCCATATCGCCGTTCAGCACGACCATTTCCAGCGTGGACAGGGCGCTTCTTGCGTCGCCGTTTGCAAAATTGGCGATGAGGCGGAGTAGCTCCTCCGGCATGTCCACCTTGTAATGCCCAAAGCCACGCGGGTCGGACAGCGCGCGCGACAATAGCCCGGTTAGGTCGTCCACCGACAGCGGCTGTAATACGAACACCTTGCACCGCGAGAGCAGCGCGCCGTTGACCTCGAAGGACGGGTTTTCCGTCGTCGCGCCGATGAGCAGGATGCTCCCCTTCTCCACAAAGGGCAGAAAGGCGTCCTGCTGCGCCTTGTTGAAGCGGTGGATCTCGTCCACGAACAGGATGGTCTTTTCGCCAAAGCGGCGGTTGTCCTCCGCCTTCTGCATGACCTGCCGGATCTCCTTGATGCCGCTCGTTACGGCCGAAAAGTCGATGAACGCGGACTTGGTCTGATGCGCGATGATGCGCGCGAGCGTCGTCTTGCCCACGCCCGGCGGCCCCCAGAAGATCATGGAGGAAATGCGGTCGTTTTCGATGAGGCGGCGCAGCACTTTGCCTTCGCCGAGCAGGTGCTTCTGCCCGGCAAATTCGTCGAGCGTCGTGGGGCGCAGCCGCGCGGCCAGGGGCTGTGTCTCGTCGGTTTCAAAAAATGTCTGCTGCATATCTCTTCCTCCTATCCGCTATTATAGGCGGATTTTTCCGCGCTCGCAAGAGATTGTGCCGGCATGACCGGCCCCCGTGTGCGCCGTTGCTGCGGGGAGGGACGGCCCCCGCCCCGGCTGGGCCATCGGGAGGGGAGGCGCTGCCATAAAGCATACCCCCATCCGCAAGGAATCGCTCCTTGCAAACAGGGGAAATTTTTGGAATACCCACAAAATTTCCCCTGGCAAACTGTGCGCGGTTTGGTATAATAAAGATAGCAATTTCTTATAGAAAGGAAGCAGCGTATGGAGATTTTACACGGACAGGCCCCGGAGAGGGTCTGGCATTATTTTGAAGAGATCAGCGCCATTCCGCGCGGATCCGGCAACGAGGCGGGCATCGCAGACTATCTGGAGGCGTTCGCGCGCGCCCATGGGCTCGAGAGCTACCGCGACGCGCTACACAATGTGATGATCTATAAACCGGCCTCGGCCGGGTGTGAGGCGGCGGCGCCGCTCATGCTGCAGGGGCATACGGACATCGTCTGCGAAAAGAACGCGGAGGTCGCGCATGACTTTTTGCGTGACCCGATCCGCCTGCAGGTGGTGGACGGCTGGGTCACGGCGGACGGCACGACGCTTGGCGCGGACAACGGCATCGCCGTAGCGTACATGCTCGCGGCGCTGGACGACGACACGCTGTTGCACCCCGCGCTCGAATGCCTGTTCACGGCGCAGGAGGAGGTCGGCCTCATCGGCGCGGCCGCCTTTGACGGGAGCAAGATCCACGCGCGCCGCATGGTCAACATGGACTGCGGCGGCGAGGGCACGGTGACGGTGAGCTGCGCGGGCGGTATGCGCGTCGATCTTTCGCGCGAAGTGACCCGCGTCCCCTTTGCGGGGCAGGCGCTGCGCATCTTTGTGACCGGCCTTGCGGGCGGCCACAGCGGCGGGCAGATCGACAAGTACCTTGGAAATGCCAACCGCATCCTGGGGCGCGTGCTGGCGGCGATCCCCGAGGCAAACCTCGTGCGCGTCTCGGGCGGGAGCAAGGACAACGCCATCCCGCGCGAGGCGGAGGCGATCGTGGCCGTGGCCTGCCGCGATTGCGCGGCGAAGGCAGTGCACGCGATGGAGGAAACCATCCGTGCCGAGCTTGGCGCAGCGGACGCGGCCTTCCGCATCGTGACCGAAGCGGTAGAGGAAAGTGCGGATATGATGTCGGCGGAGGATAGCCGCCGCATCTGGGGGCTGCTCTGCCTCGCGCCCAACGGGGTGTTCGCGATGAGCCATTCCATCCCTGGCCTAGTGGACGCGTCGAGCAACATGGGCGTGGTCACGACCGAGGGCGACACCGTGACCGTCACCTTCTCGCCCCGCGCGAGCATGGAGAGCTTAAACGACGCGACCGAGCAGCGCTTGCGCATCCTGGCGGACGCGATGGGTTTTGCCTTCCACCTCACCTCGCGTTACCCCGGCTGGGCCTATGAACAGGTCTCGCCGCTGCGCGACCTGCTCTGCCGCCTATATAAGGAGCAGACAGGGCGTGACATGGTGCAGCACGCGATCCACGGCGGGCTGGAATGCGGGCTGTTGCGCGCGAAGGCGCCGGGCATGGATGTCGTCGCGATCGGGCCGGACGCGGAGGGCGCGCATAGCCCGGACGAGCGCGTCAACATCGCCTCGGTCGCGCGGACCTGGGACTTTGTCCGCGCCGTCATCGAGCATTGCGCGAAAAACTGAACGATTTCTCCGAAAGGCGGGCCGTATGGTTCGCCTTTTTTGCGTCTTTTGTGGCAAAAGCATTGCAACGCGCGGCAAAATCGGCGATAATAGGAGGAGAATGTTGTGTGCAGGAGGAAAGCGGACACATGAAGACGGATATTGAGATCGCGCAGGCGGCGCGGATGCAGCCGATCGCGGACATCGCGGCGCAGGCGGGCATCCCGGAGGAATGCCTCGAGCCCTATGGGAAATACAAGGCCAAGATCGACCTTTCTTTTTTGGAAAACACGGCGGCAGCGCCGGGCAAGCTCGTCCTCGTGACGGCTATCACACCCACCCCCGCGGGCGAGGGCAAGACGACCACGACCATCGGCCTGGCGGACGGCATGCGGCGGTTGGGCAAGCGTGTGGCGGTGGCGCTGCGCGAACCGTCGCTCGGGCCGGTATTTGGCATGAAGGGCGGCGCGGCCGGCGGCGGATATGCACAGGTCGTCCCGATGGAGGACATCAACCTGCACTTTACGGGCGACTTTCACGCGATTGGCGCGGCGAATAACCTGCTCGCGGCCATGATCGACAACCACATCTACCAGGGTAACGCGCTCGGCATCGACCCGCGGCGCATCACCTGGCGGCGGTGCGTGGACATGAACGACCGGCAGCTGCGCTTTGTGGTGGACGGCCTCGGCGGCAAGGCCAACGGCGTCCCACGCGAGGATGGATACGACATCACGGTCGCTTCCGAGGTCATGGCGGTGCTGTGCCTCGCGGACTCGGTGGAGGACCTCAAGGCGCGTCTGTCCCGCATCGTCGTGGGCTATACCTATGCAGGCGACCCGGTGACGGCGGGGGATTTGCACGCGGCGGGCGCGATGACCGCGCTTCTAAAAGACGCCCTGAAGCCCAACCTCGTGCAGACGCTGGAGGGCACGCCCGCGCTCGTGCACGGCGGGCCGTTCGCCAACATCGCGCACGGGTGCAATTCCGTGACGGCGACGCGCATGGCGATGCGCCTCGGCGACTATGCCGTGACGGAGGCCGGCTTCGGCGCGGACCTCGGCGCGGAGAAATTTTTGGACATCAAGTGCCGGATGGCGGGGCTGTCGCCCGCGGCGGTGGTGCTCGTCGCGACGGTGCGCGCGCTCAAGATGCACGGCGGCGTGGCCAAGGGCGACCTCACGGCGGAAAACCTCCCCGCGCTGGAGGCGGGGCTGCCCAATCTGCTCCGTCATGTGAAAAACATCCGCGAGGTCTTTGGTCTGCCCTGCGTCGTGGCGCTGAATGCCTTCCCAACGGACACCCCGGCGGAGACGGCGCTCGTCATGCAGAAGTGCCGTGAGCTCGGCGTGAGGGCCGTGCTGTCCGAGGTCTGGGCCAAGGGCGGCGCAGGCGGCGAGGCGCTTGCGGCAGAGGTCGTGCGCCTGTGCGAGCAGCCGAGCACGCTTTCCTATGCCTATGACCTAGACGATTCGCTGGAGACCAAGGTGGACAAGATCGTGACGCGGGTGTACGGCGGCACGGGCGCGAAATTCTCGCCCGAGGCCAAGCGGCAGCTCCGCCAATTCCAAAAGCTGGGATATGGCAATCTTCCCGTGTGCATGGCCAAGACGCAGTACAGCTTTACGGACAACGCCAAAAAGCCGGGCGCACCCACCGGTTTTGCGGTCACGGTGCGCAATCTGCGGCTGAGCGCGGGCGCAGGCTTCCTCGTCGCGCAGACGGGCGATATTTTGACCATGCCGGGGCTCCCGAAGGAACCGGCGGCGGAGCGCATCGATGTGGATGCGCATGGCGTGATCACCGGGCTGTTCTAATTTCTTAAAAAAAGGAAACGACAAAACACCCCCTCTGCCGGGAAGCGGCGGAAGGGGTGTTTTGTTTAGGAATCCTTTTTCGAATTCAAAAGCAGGATGGAGCACAGCACGAGCGCAATGCCGAGCCAGTTGGCGAGCCCGACCGTCTCGCCGAAAAAGACGATGCCGACCAGCGTCGCCACCACTGTCTCCACCGAGGCGATGACGGGTACACGCCCGGTCTCGCGGATCTTTTGCAGCCCGGTGAAGTACAACAGGTAGGTGAGAGCCGTCGGGATCAACCCATACAGGAACCCCGCGAGCAGCAGCATCGGACTCAGCTTGCCCGCCATGCCCTGCCACGGCTGCGTGAACAGCAAAAAGAGCGTGGCGAACAGGAAGTTATAGGTGCCGACCGCATAGAGATTGGCGTTGGCAGTGGCGAACCGCCCAATGATGGCAGATTGCGAATAGCACAGCGCCGCAGCCAGCGCGAACAACAGCCCGCGCACGGAGAGTGTGAACCCAGTAAGGTTGCCGCCCGTCACGGTGAGCGCGCACCCGAGGATGTTCACGACAAGCGCCACGACCTTGCGCCATCCGATCGGCTCGCGGAACAGGAAGTAGGCGAACAGGCAGGTGAACACGGGCGAGAGGTACAACAGCACCGTGCTCACGGACACGCCCAGCTCGTCCACGGCAAAGCTGTAGCAGAAATTGTATGCTGCCTGGCACACAAAGCCCATGAGCGCGCAGGATAACAGCGTGCGCCGGCTGACCCGGAATGCCCGGGGGCCAAACTTTACAAGCGTCAGCCCCGCCAGGATGGGCAGCGCAAAGGCCATGCGGCAAAAACTCGAGAATACGGGCGTCGCGCCGAGTGAGCCTATCCATTTGACGAACAAGCCGCTGCCCCCCCACAGCACGCCCGAGAAAAAGACGAGCAGAAACCCCGCCTGTTCGCTGGAAAGTTTTCTTTTCATGCGCCCTCCTTAAAAGATGACCGTGCCCGCGCACACCTGCACGCGGTCGAATTCCTCGATGGTGATTTGTTCCATGGGATGTTCCCCCTCACCTCGTGATGTCAAAGTATTCCCGGTAGGCCGCCGGGCCCGCCGCGAGCACGCTCACGCCACAGGAGAAGTCGAGCGGGCTTCCGTCCATCTGCGTGGCCACGCCGCCCGCCTCCTGCACGATCAGGCAGGCTGCCGCGAAGTCATAGGGCGAAAGGATGAGCTCGAAAAACAGCCCCGTGCGCCCGCAGGCCACATAGCACAGGTCGAGCGCTGCCGACCCGCTCCGCCGCAGGTCCTGGCAATGCGGGTACAGCTTTTGCAAAACCTCGAAGGTGCCGTCGAAATAGTGCGGGATGTGCCGGTAATAGGGCGAGGTGCCAAATCCCACGAGGTTTTCCTCCAACGGTCGGTCGGAGGCGTGGATGGGCTCCCCGTTGAGCCACGCGCCCTGCCCCGCCTCGGCGGAAAACATATCGCCGTTATACGGGTTATACACCACGCCGATATAGGGCGCGCCGTCCTTCAAAAGCGCGATGGAGGTGCAGCTGTGGCGGTAGTTCTGGATGAAGTTGGTCGTACCGTCGATGGGGTCGATGATGAAGCTATACCCGTGGGCGAGCGGCGTGGGCGTGTCGGTACCGACCTCCTCGCCGATGAACTTCGCCTCGGGCAGCCGCTTTTTGAGCGCCGAAAACAAGAAGTTCTGCACGGCCACATCATAGGCCGTGACCGGGTTATAGTCCCCGCTCTTTTCCTGCTGCTTCTTTTTGATATCCACGGCCTCCAGCATGATCTTGCCAGCCTCTTTGGCCGTTTCGATGATAAATGCGCGCAATTCTGTCATTTCAAACCTTCTGTATTTACGGGCCTCGGCCCGGGTTGGCCGCGTACTTCTGCGGCAGGCTCATTGTACCACAGTTTCCACGGGGAGAAAAGTGCGAAAGGAAGAGAAAACTGCCCTTTCCTTTGCGGCGCGGAGAGGGCGCAAAATAGTGCGGCGCCGCAAACGCGAGGCCGCACTGTTTTATAATTTTTAGGATTGGATGGAGACTCAGTGCCCGCCGAAGCTCTCATAGCGCTGCCGCTTCTGCTCGATGAGCGTGCGGTCGCAGGAGCCGGTCTGCATGAACTGCATCGTCATCTCGTAATTCGGGATGCCCGACCGCCCGCCGATGCTCGTGCACTTGATGGCGGCGACGGCGTTGGCAAACTGCGCGCTGTCCGCCGGGCTCATGCCCTTTGCGATGGCGAACAGGTAGGCCCCGTGGTACACATCGCCCGCACCCACGGTGTCCACGACCTCCACGGAATAGCCCGGCGCGAAGAAGTACCCCTCGTCCGACAGCACGGCGGAACCCTTGTCGCCAAAGGTGAACACGACGATCTCCGGCCCCATGGCGCGCACTTTTGCGAGGTTTTCCGGGTACTTGCCGGCGTCGCTGCTCGCGCCCTCGCCAAACAGCGCGTTGTAGTAGAACTCCGAGCCGATGAAGATGTCAATCTTGGGGAGCATGTCCTGCGTGTCCTGCGAAAAACCGTCGCCGTCAAACGCGACCTTGCCGCCCGCGGCGTGGATGATGTCCGCGAGGCGGTGCGAGACCGGCGTCGCGCGTTCGAGGTGTAAAATGTCGTGTGCCGCGACGAACGCCTCGTCGATGTCCTCCAAGGTGTACGGCCGGGAAGTGCCCGCGCGGCTCAGGATATTGCGCCCGTGCGTGACCGGGTCGGACAGCACGACGGAAAAGCCGTTTTGCCCATCCGGGATCATGTGCGAGGTGTCGACATGGTAATACGCGAAATCCTCCAGCAGGAACTTGCCGTAGGCGTCCGCACCAATCGTACCGATCATGGAGGATTCGCCGCCGAGCTGCCCCACGGCCGCGAGCGCGCTGGCGACCTTGCCGCCGCCCTGCCAGCTCGTCTGCTGGATCCGCGCGCCTTCGTCCTTCTTAGACGGCAGGTGGTCAAGCCCGACGAGAAAATCCATGAAAGGGGTTCCATACGCGATGATTTTTTTCATAGACAGTGCCTCTTTCTTTTCTTAAGATAGGATGCCGGGGCGAGCTGTGCCACCCCGAAAAATTTTACATTTTCATTGTAGCACGGCACGCTTTGGCGCCGCAAGAGGCGCGCCGCGCTTTCTTTGCGGGCGGGTAAGAAACGGCGGCGAAAAACGGCGGCCACTCTTTTTTTGCACCAAAAAACCGGCCCCGCAGGGCCGGTCGAAAATGCGTTATTCCAGGTTGTTGTGGTTGTACACAATGTCCTTTAAGGTGAGACCCTTTTCGTCGCAGATGTACATGCGCAGGATGTCTACCGTCTGCAGCATGACATGATAGAAGGTGCCGCCGGACAAGGTGTCCTCGGTCTCGCCGTTCCGCTTGGGCAGGCGCTTGATCTCGATGTTGTAATCCGCCATCTTGCCGATCGTGGACTCGGCGTTGCCCGAGATGAGCCCGAGCTTTGCACCGTGCTCCTTGGCTTCCTCGGCGAGGATGACCATCGTCTTGGTCGTGCCCGAACCGGAGCCGATGATGAGGATGTCGCCCTCATGGATGGACGGGGTGGTGTTGTCGCCGCAAATGTGCGCTTCCATGCCCATCTGCGAGCAGTCCATCGCGAGGATCTTCACGCAGTTGCCCGCGCGGCCCCAGCCCGCGATATAGACGCGCTTGGCATCCATGATGGCTTGTGCCATCGCGTCCAGCTGTGCCTGGTCGATGTTGGCCAGCATTTCCGCGTCTTCCAGACCGACGCGAATCCGTTCTGCAAATCGATTCATAGGTTTCTCCTTTTGCGCAGTGCGCATGCTTCCCGAAGGAAGAAAGTAGGGCGCGCCGAATTCCCGGTGCGCTGTGTTTGAAAATTCTGCTTTGAGCGGAGAGGTGTGTATTCTCCGCCCATCGGGGCATGAGTGGGGCTTCTCATTCGAGAGCCGCATAGCCCCGCCTACGGACGCATTATTCCAGGTTGTTGTGGTTATAATGCATGTCGGCGCTCGTGACTCCGATCATTTCGCAGACATAGCCGCGAATCATATCCACCGTCTGCACAAGGACATGATAGAAGCTGCCGCCCGTGCCGGCCGGCGCGCCTTCCGGCTTTTCCACGCCCGGGATGACCACAGTGATGTCCGCGATCTTGCCAATTGTGGAATCCGCAGTGCGCGAGATGAGCGCGAGTTTCGCGCCGTGATCCTTGGCCTGCTGCGCCAAAAGCGCGATGGTGCGGGTGTTACCGGATCCGGACCCCACAACCAAGAGGTCGCCTTCGTGGATGGACGGGGTGGTGTTATCGCCGCAGATGTGCGCCGTGAGTCCCATCTGCGAGCAGTTCATCCCGAGGATTTTTACGCAGTTGCCTGCGCGTCCCCAACCCGCAACATAGATGCGCTTGGCGTCTACAATAGCCTGCGCCAGCGCGTCAAGCGATGCCTGGTCGATCGCGGCCAGCATCTTGGCGTCTTCCTGTCCCATGCGGATTCGTTCAGCAATTCGATCCATCTTCTAAATCTCCTTTTTTCGTTTAGCGGCCGTTTGCGCCGCACATATCTATGCCCTAGTATACACCACATGGAAAAAACAGACAAGTGGAAAAATCGCAAATGAGGGTGGGCTTTCCGATCCAATTTCCGAGAAAACGGGGAAAAACAGCTCATTTAGAGGCTTTTTTATTTTTTAGATAGGAACTTTGCGGAATAGAAAATCGCCTGCTCAAATTTTGAAATATTCCCTCGCCCCGCGGCATAGGCATAGGAGTAAAGAAAGGGAACGGGGCAGAAAGGCATGAAGGAATATATCGAAGAACGCGTGCTAGAAATCGCGGGCTATATCGTGGAAAACCGGGCGACCGTCCGGCAGGCGGCGCGGGAATACCGCGTGAGCAAGTCGACCGTGCACAAGGATGTGACGCAGCGCCTAGGTGAAATCGATCCGCTGTTTGCAGCCGAGGTGCGCGCCGTGCTCGCATACAACCGCGAGGAACGGCATATCCGCGGCGGCGAGGCGACCCGCCAGAAATACGCGCACCGGCGCGGCACGGGCATGAAATAAGTATGAATAAATCAAATAAATCTTGAAAATTGCGCGCTCCTAGTATATTATTGTAAAAAGGAATGTCCGCCTGCGGGTGCGCTTTCCGGCTTACTATGGGAAAGACTAGGAGCATACATACAATGGGTTTGTTTGATTATAATGACATTGGTATCGACCTTGGGACGGCCAATGTGCTGGTATACATCAAGGGCAAGGGGATCGTGCTGCGGGAGCCGTCGGTCGTCGCGATCGACCGCAACTCCGGCCAGATGGTGGCCGTGGGCGAGGAGGCGCGCGTCATGCTGGGGCGCACGCCGGGCAACATCGTTGCGGTGCGGCCGCTCCGCGAGGGTGTGATTTCCAACTTCCACGACACGGAACGCATGCTGCGCTTCTTCCTGCAAAAGGTCATCGGGCGCAAGCTGTTCTTCAAGCCACGGGTCGTTGTGTGCGTGCCGAGCAGCGTGACCGAGGTGGAAAAGCGCTCCTTCATCGAGGCGTGTGAGGACGCGGGCGCGCGGCAGACGCACCTGATTGAAGAACCCATCGCGGCGGCCATCGGCGCAGGGCTGGACATTGCCAAGCCGGTTGGACAGATGGTCGTGGATGTCGGCGGCGGCACGACGGACATCGCGGTCATTTCTCTTGGCGGCGCGGTCATCAGCGACTCCATCAAGTGCGCGGGCGACAAGTTCGACGACGCCATGATCGGCTATATCAAAAAGAAATACAACATGATCATCGGTGAGCGCACGGCGGAGGACATCAAGGTCAACATCGGGTCCGCCTTCCCGCGGCGCGAGGAAGCCTATATGGAGGTCACGGGTCGAAACCTCGTGTCCGGCCTCCCCAAGACGATCACGATTAGCTCCAACGAGACGATCGAGGCGTTCCAGGAACCCTTGAACCTCATCATGGAAACGGTGCACAGCGTGCTGGAAAAGGTCCCGCCGGAACTCGCGGCGGACATCGCGGAAAACGGCATCTGTATGACGGGCGGCGGCGCGCTGCTCTATGGCCTCGACCGCCTGCTGTCCGAGCGCACCAAGATCCCCTGCTATGTGGCGGACGACGCGATCTCTTGCGTCGCAATCGGCACGGGCAAGTCGCTCGACAACATCGACATCTACGGCACGACGGTGTATTACGACTATCGCCGCGGCGAGAATTACTACGACAAATATTGAGACCGTAAGCCCCCGAATCCCGGATCCGGGGGCTTTTCCTTGGAGGAGATCACATGCCGAACATCTATTCGCCCGCAGAGCTTTCCGCGCTTTTGCGTGCGCACAACCTTGCGCCCTTAAAAAGCCTGGGGCAGAACTTTCTCATCGACCAGAACATCGTTGAAAAAATCGCGGCCGCGGCGGTGGAGCCGGGCGGCAATGTGTTGGAGGTGGGCCCCGGCCCAGGGGCGCTCACCTTGCAGCTCGCACGGCGCGCAGGGCGGGTCGTCGCGGTGGAGATCGACCGCGGCATGCTGGGCGTGCTTCAGGAGACGCTCGCGGGGCAGGACCATGTGCAGGTGCTGCACATGGACTTTCTAAAAACCGACCTTGCCGAGATTGCCCGGGAATTCTTTGACGGGCAGCCCTTTGCGGTCGCGGGCAACCTGCCGTACTACATCACGGCCAAGTGCCTCCTAAAGGTGCTGGAAAGCCCGGTGTTGCCCACGCGCTTTACGGCGATGGTGCAGCAGGAGGTCGCGGCGCGCCTGACCGCGCGGCCGGGCGACAAGAATTACGGCGCGATCACCGCCTCGGCGGCGTACTACGGCGGGGCGGAGGTGCTGTTTCCCGTGGGGCGGAGTTGCTTCCTGCCCGCGCCGGAGGTGGATTCCGCGATCGTGCAATTTCGCCCGCGCGTGTGCGTGGCGGCGGAACGCGGCGCGTATGCCAAGATGGTGCGCGGCCTGTTCGCCATGCGCCGCAAGACGATCGCCAACAATTTGAAGGCCTCTTTCGGCATCAAGGGAGAGGACGCGGCGCGCATCCTCTCTGCGGCGGGGGTAGAGGGCAGCCGCCGGGCGGAGACGCTCTCCCCCGCGGAATTCGGCCGCCTCGCGAACGCGGCCTTCGGCGGGGATGGGGCGGGAAATGCCTGACGCGCCGGGAAGCGGGCGGCGTACTACGGCGGGGCGGAGGTGCTGTTTCCCGTGGGGCGGAGCTGCTTCCTGCCCGCGCCGGAGGTGGATTCCGCGATTGTGCAATTTCGCCCGCGCGTGTGCGTGGCGGCGGAACGCGGCGAAAAATGCCCGGCGGCCTGGGAAGGAACGGGGCGCCTTTTCCCTCAGACGGAAGGGCAGACGATTCACGAATATGAAAAAAGAGCGGAACCACGCAGGTTCCGCTCTTTGGTTGTTCACGCTTACTTCCAGGCGACCTCGGCCCGGCCGTCCTCCGCATATCGGATGGCCGTCTTGTGCATCTCGAGCGCGTCGACCGCGGCGAAGTATTCCGCAAAGCTGGAAAACCGCAGTTTGGCATGCTCCTTCACGGCATAGGCGCGCCGCCCGCCGTCCTCCAACAGCGCACACAAGAGCGCCAGTTGGAACTTGGCCGAGGCGACGACCGCCTTTTCCGGGTCGGCGATGCCGTAATCCGCCCCGTGGCCCTGCCCCTTGGCCCCCGCGACATACGGGTGCAGCGCGGGCAATACGCTTGCGATGTCGCCCATGTCCGTGCAGCCGGTGCCCCACCGCGTTTCGCGCACGACCTGGTCCTCGCCGAACAGTGCGGACGCAACCGAAAAGCCGAGCTCGGTGAGCTCCTCGTTCGGGTTGAGCGGGAAATACCCCATGAGGTCGGAGATCTCCACATTCGCGCCCATCGCGAGCGCCGACGCCGCGAGCGCGCGGTTGACCTTTTCGTTGGCGGCGGAAATGCTGTCCAGGCTCGCCCCGCGCACATAGCTTTCCATCGTGACCGTTTCGGGGATGGCGTTTACGGCTGTGCCGCCCGAGGTCAGGATGGGGTGCACGCGGATATGGTCGTCGTCCACAAAGGTCTCGCGCAGCGCGTTAATGGCCGAGAGGCCGAGGTTCGCCGCGTACAGCGCATTGATGCCGTGCTCGGGCGCGCCGCCCGCGTGTGCGGACTTGCCGTGAAAAGTGATGTTCTTGGACAGGCATCCATTGGACCCGACCGGGAAGCCGATCATGCGGTCATAGGCCGCGGTATGCACCATGAACGCCGCGTCGATGTCATCCAGATACCCGCGGTAGAGGAATTCCACCTTGCCGCCGAAGTATCGGATGACGCCCTGCTTGCGCAATTCCTCGCGGTATCCGAGCTCCAACAGCTCCTCCGCCGGGACGGCCAAAAAGCGCACTTTGCCGGACAGGTGTTTCGCGATTTCCGGGTCGCGCACCGCCGCCGCGATGCCAAGAAGCGCGGCGCATTGCGCGTGGTGCCCGCAGGCGTGGACATAGCCGGTCTCGGGCGCGCTGTCCGGGTGGTTGGCGCAGATGAGGCTGTCCATCTCGCCAAAAATGGCGATATGCGGGCCGGGGCGGCCGGTGTCGAAGTCGGCATAGAACCCGGGGATGTTGCCGGCCATGACCGGGGCATAGCCGAGGTTTTCAAAAATTTCCTTCAAATATTTGTTGGCGTACCATTCGCGGTATCCCGTTTCGGGGTGCGCCCAAAGATCGCGCTCCGCCGCCAGCATGGTCTCGCGGTGCGGCAAAAGCGCCGCATCCAGATGGTTAAGAAAGTCGTACATGCAAAAGCTCCTTTCCAATTTCGCTTAGTATGCTTCCGTTTTCAGTCTATCATACGCACCCGCCCCTCGCAATGCCCGCATGGCAAAGAGTTCGCAAAAACGCATTGCAATGCCCGCGATCCTGGGCTATACTGTATATTGTACAGGAATGTCAAAATTTCAAATTTGAAGATAGAAACGAGGAACAAAGATGCAAAGATTATTCACTTCCGAATCCGTGACGGAAGGACATCCGGATAAAATCTGCGACCAGATTTCCGACAGCGTGTTGGACGCGATCCTGGCGCAGGACAAGAAGGCGCGCGTCGCCTGCGATGTGGCGGTCAACACGGGTATCGTGCTCGTGATGGGCGAAATCACGACGAGCGGCTATGTGGACATGCAAAAAGTCGCGCGCGATACCATCCGCCGCATCGGCTATGTCGGCGGCAGGACGGGGTTTGATGCGGACAACTGCGGTGTGCTCGTCTGCATCGACGGGCAGTCGCCCGACATCGCGCAGGGCGTGGACGACGCGCTTGAAAGCCGCGGACAGGGCGTGTTTGACATCGGCGCGGGCGACCAGGGCATGATGTTCGGCTATGCCTGCAACGAGACGGACACCCTCATGCCCTATGCCATCACAGCGGCGCACGACCTGACCCGCCGTCTGGCGTATGTGCGCAAGCAGGGCATTTTGGACTTCGTCCTGCCGGATGGCAAGGCGCAGGTCACGGTGGAATACGACGAGGCTTCCCGCCCGCGCCGCATCGACACGGTGGTCGTGTCGTCGCAGCATGTGGAGGAGGTCTCCTATGCCGACCTCAAGGAAGGCATCTATGAAGAGGTCATAAAAAAAACGCTCGACCCCACCATGCTGGACCGGGACACGAAAATTCTCATCAACCCGACGGGGCGGTTCGTCGTGGGCGGCCCCAAGGGCGATTCCGGCCTCACGGGCAGAAAGATCATCGTCGACTCCTACGGCGGCTACGGCCGGCACGGCGGCGGCGCGTTCTCGGGCAAGGACCCGACAAAGGTGGACCGCAGCGCGGCCTATGCGGCGCGGCATGTGGCCAAGAACATCGTGGCGGCGGGCCTCGCGGACAAGTGCGAGATCGAGCTCGCCTACGCGATTGGCGTGGCGCACCCGGTGAGCGTGTTTGCCGAGACCTTCGGCACCGGCAAGGTGTCCGACGAACGGTTGGCGGAGATCATCCGCAAGCATTTTGACCTGCGCCCCGCGGGGATCATCGACCGCCTGCACCTGCGCGACATCTCCTATGCGCCGGTGGCGGCCTATGGGCATTTCGGCCGCCGCGACCTCGACCTGCCGTGGGAAAAGCTCGACCTGGTGGACGCGCTGAAAGAGGAACTTTAATTTGTCATACATCGAGGGCACCGTTGCCGACATCATCTATCGCAATGAACAGAATTCCTATACCGTGCTGGAATTGGAGGCGGAGGGCAACCTGATCGTCTGTGTCGGCAGCATCCCCCTCGTGCAGCCGGGGGAATATGTCCGGTTCTATGGCGGATACACGACGCACAAGACCTATGGCCGGCAGTTCAAGGTGACGGGCATGGAGTCTCGCATGCCCGAGAGCGACGAGAGCATCCGCCTGTTTTTGGCGGGCGGGCTCATCAAGGGCGTGGGCGAGGTGACGGCGGGGCGCATCGTCGACCGCTTTCACGCAGAGACCTTCGCCGTCATCGAAAACGACCCCGACCGGCTGGCCGAGGTGCACGGGATCAGTTTGAAACAGGCGCGCAGGATCCACGAGCAATTCATGGACATGCAGACGGTGCGCGGCATCGTCATGCAGCTGCAAAGCATGGGGCTCAGCATCAAAGAGGCGATGGCCGCCTATGAGGCGTACGGCAGCAGTGCGCCTTTTTTGATAGAGAAAAACCCATACCGATTGATGGACGATGTGCGCGGCATTGGCTTTGCCAAGGCGGATCGCATCGCCGAGACGCTGGGCGCGGAAAAATACGGCGATCTGCGCACGCAGAGCGCCATCCGCCATGTGTTAAAACAGAGCATGCTCTCCGGCCACACCTGCCTGCCCGAGGGGCTGCTGCTCCGCCGGGCGGAGGAATTTTTGCAGGTCGAGCCGGCCGAGGCCGAGGAGGCCCTAAAAGCCCTCATCGCGTCCGGCTATGTGGCGGAAAACAGCTATAATTCCGTGCGCGCCGTGGCGGATAGTCAGGCGTACCTCGCGGAGGGCTATATCGCCTATAAGCTCGTGGCGCTCTCGCGCACCGTCCCGCGGCGGGAGGTGCCGGCGGAGGTCGTGGACCGCGTGCTTGCGGCGGAGGAAATGCTGTCCGAAAAGCAGCGCGAGGCAGTGCGCATGGCGGTGGAAAGCCCGGTGTCCGTCATCACGGGCGGCCCGGGCACGGGCAAGACGACGATCCTGAACCAGGTGCTCAAGATCTTTGAACAGAGCGGCGTGGTGGCGCTCCTGGCGGCGCCGACGGGGCGCGCGGCCAAGCGCATGGAGGGGGCGACCGGGCGGCAGGCCAAGACCATCCACCGCCTACTCGAATACGGCGCAAACCCGGACGACGAGGACGCGGCGGACTTCAGCCGCTTCGGCCGGGACGAGGATCACCCACTGGAGGCGGACGCAGTTCTGGTGGACGAGTCCTCCATGATCGACATCTTTTTGATGCGCAGCCTGCTTGCGGCGGTGGAGGAAGGGACGCGCGTCCTGTTTTTGGGCGATGCGGATCAGCTCCCCTCTGTCGGCCCGGGCAATGTGCTAAAGGACATCCTGACGAGCAAGGCCGTGCCCGCGACCGTACTCGAGGAGGTCTTTCGCGCAGGCGGTAACCTCGTGCTCAACGCGCACAAGGTCAATCTGGGCGAACAGATCGACCTGTTTTCCGCGGGGGACTTTGTGTTCCTCCCGGCGGCGAGCGCGGACGACACCTTGGCGCAGACGCTTTCGCAATACATGCGGCGCATCGAGGCAGGCGACAGCATCGAGGAGGTGCAGGTCATCTGCCCGGTCAAGAAGGGCACGATCGGCGTGTACCGCATCAATGCCGAGATCCGCGAACGCGTCAACCCGCGCCGCGTGGACAAGCGCGAAGCTACCTTTGGCGAGACGCTGTTCCGTGAAGGCGACAAGGTCATGCAGATTGTGAATAATTACACCAAGACCTGGCACATCGACGGCGCGTCGCCCGTTTTGACGCGCGGCGAGGGCGTTTACAACGGCGACATGGGGCGCATCGCGCGCATTTCGCCGGAGGAACGCACGCTGCACATCCTGTTCGATGGCGAACGCATCGCGGAATACGATTTTGAGGAGCTTTCGCAGCTTGAGCACGCCTATGCCGTCACCGTGCATAAGAGCCAGGGCAGCGAGTTCGAGACGGTGCTGTTGCCGCTGTACTATGGCCGGAGCGATTTTTTGACGCGCAATCTGTTCTATACGGCCATGACGCGCGCCCGGAAGAAGCTCCTCCTTTTGGGGCGCGAGGCGACGGTGCGGCACATGATCCGTAACGCAAAGATCTCGCAGCGCTATACCGCGCTCGACCACGAGATCAAGAAGGAACTGGAATTCGCGGAGAACGCGGGTGTGCGGCCGCTCTTTTCGCGCGAACCGGCGGACCGGGACGATCTACTCGACCTCTTCCCCGAAGAGGAACCGTGAGGAGGGCGCCATGTCTATCCTGTTTCCTAACATCCCTTCCTGCGTGTACTGTAGTAGGGAGCTCCCGCGGGGCGAGGTCTGCCCGGCGTGCCGGCGGAAGCTCGCGCCGCTCGCCCTGTTCGGCCGGGCGGCCTATCCGTTTGCCTGCTGCGGCGCGTATCGCTATGGCGAGGCGATCCGGCGGCTCGTCTGGCGCTATAAGTTCGAAGGTGCCCGTTGGCTGTACGCCTACCTTGCGGACGAGATGCTGCACGCCCTTTTGGACGAGGCGTTCGACCTCGTATGCTTCGTGCCGCTGCATCCCCGCCGTCTGGCGTGGCGCGGGTTTAACCAGTCGCAATTGCTTGCGGAGCGCATCGCGGCAAGGCGGGGATGCCCGTGCATTCCGGCGCTCGTGCGCATCCGCAACACGCATGCACAGGCCAAGCTCCCGCACGACGAACGCGCGGCCAATGTCGCGGGTGCGTTTGCCCTGCGGCCGGGTGCAGCGGAAGTCCTGTCCGGCCGGCGGGTGTTGTTGGTGGACGATGTGGTGACAACGGGCGCGACGATTGGCGGATGCCGCGAACAATTGCGCGCCGCCGGGGCAGAGGTGCTGTGCGCGGCCTTCACCGTGACGGCCGGGGGCGGGGATTCCCCGTTGCGTTTCGGCAAAAATTCGGTATAATAAAAATAGAGACCTTTTTCCAAGTCTGTGGTTGCAAGTCGAGGCCAGACGCAGGCAAAGCGATCCACATAATCCGGGAAAATCCCGGGGAGCATGGTGCGTTTTAGATGTAAGTCCGTCCGGGCATGCCCGAGAGGAGCAGTAGTGGGGAGGCAGCGTGCCTTAGGAGCGAACCTTCCAGGCGGCGAGTGTGGGGGCAAAGACCAGGTCAGTTGGAGGGGGTCTTTTTTTGCGCCTTTTTTTGTGAATTTTTCGCGAAATCCGCCGCGCGGACAAGGAATTTCTGCCTTCGCCGTGGAATATTTATATAAGATAGGCGGCAGGGTCCGCCAAGCAAGGCAAAAGGAGGACGAGAATATGTTGCTTCGCATCAACGGCAAAGGGATGTCGGTTTCCGCATATACGGAAAGGATCGCCCGCAAAAAGGCGCAGAAGCTGGAACGCTATTTCCGGGAGGATGCCGAGGTCACCCTGTTACTTTCCCGTGAAAAGGATCGGCATATCGCCGAAGTGACCGTCCCATTTTATGAAGGCCGGCTGCTGCGGGCAGAGGAAGTGGGCGACGACGCCTACTCTGCGATTGACGGCGCACTCCGCAAGCTGGAGCGGCAGATCCGTCGACATCGTACACGCCTCACAAAGGATTTGCACGACACGCTGGAGATGGACGAGAACCCCATCTATGAGGACGAACCGCTTCTGGACGAGGGCGAGCCCAAGCTCGTCAAGAGCAAGCACTTCGCCTTAAAGCCGATGTATCTTGAGGAGGCGGAATTGCAGATGGAGCTTTTGGGCCATTCCTTCTTTGTGTTCCTCTCGGCCGAGACAGGGATGGTGCAGGTACTCTACCGTCGCCGCGATGGGGACTATGGCCTTTTGGAACCGGAATACGAATAAGAAAACCCTCTGGGGCGCTGCGGCGTCCCTTTTTATTTCCCGGGCTTTTGCGCGGGTGAAATTTTTACAAAGCCGCCATACTTGCGCGCCCCGGCCGCGTTGAATCGCCGCCCGAAAGATGCTACAATAAAACACATAAGCAGCAAGGAAAGAGGAACTTATGTTTTTGTTCAAACGGGAAGATAAATTTTTGCGGCGCGCCCGCAAGCAAGCCGACCGGGTCGTGGCGCTGAAGGGCGAGTTTGAGGGCCTGACGGACGAAGCGCTGCAGGCGAAGACAGCGGAATTTCGCGCGCGCGTGCAGGCGGGCGAGAGCCTGGACGACCTGCTCCCCGAGGTCTTTGCGCAGGTGCGTGAGGCTGCGCGGCGCGTGCTCGGGATGGAACACTACTATGTGCAGATCCTGGGCGGGATCATCCTGCACAACGGCGATATCGCGGAAATGAAGACGGGCGAGGGCAAGACGCTCGTGGCCACGCTGCCCGTGTGCCTGAACGCGCTTAGGGGGCAGGGCGTGCATGTCGTCACGGTCAACGAATACTTGGCGCGGCGCGACAGCGAATGGATGGGGCGGCTGTACCGCTTTTTGGGCTTTTCGGTGGGGCTCTTGGAACGCGACGCGGACATCCCCGCAAAGCAGCGCGCCTATGCGGCGGACATCACCTATGGTACGAATAACGAATTCGGCTTTGACTATCTGCGCGATAACATGAAGGTGCATAGGGAGGATCTTGTGCAGCGGGAGCTTAGCTATGCCATTGTGGACGAGGTGGACTCCATCCTGATCGACGAGGCGCGCACGCCGCTCATCATCTCGGGCACGGGCGACGACAGTTCGGCGCTCTATGCCCGGGCGGACGCCTTTGTGCGGGGACTTCGGGCCGAGGCGGACTATGAGCTGGACGAAAAGCAAAAGACGATCAATTTGACCGAGCAGGGCACAGCGCGGGCGGAAAAGTATTTCGGCGTGGACAATTTGAGCGACATCGAAAACACGACGCTCAACCACCATATCAATCAGGCGCTGCGCGCCAACTACATCATGCGGCGGGACATCGACTATGTCGTGCAAAACGGCGAGGTGTTGATCGTCGACGAATACACCGGGCGGCTCATGGTCGGGCGGCGGTATTCGGACGGATTGCATCAGGCGATCGAGACCAAGGAAAAGGTCAAGGTGCAGGGCGAATCCAAGACGCTTGCGACCATCACTTTCCAGAACTTCTTCCGTATGTACGAGAAGCTCGCGGGCATGACGGGCACGGCCAAGACAGAGGAAGCCGAATTCGAGGGCATCTATGATCTCGGCGTGGTCGAGATCCCGACAAACCGCCCCGTCATCCGCGAGGACAAGCCGGATGTTGTGCTCTCGACCGAGGCGCAGAAGTTCGACGCCGTGATCGACGAGATCTGCCAGGTACACAAGACCGGGCGGCCGATGCTCGTGGGCACCGTGTCCGTGGAAAACAGCGAAAAGCTGTCTGCCCTGCTCCGCCGCCGCGGCGTTCCGCACGAGGTGCTGAACGCGAAAAACCACGAAAAGGAGGCCTATATCGTGGCGCAGGCGGGCAAGTTCGGCGCGGTCACGATCGCGACCAACATGGCCGGGCGCGGCACGGACATCATCCTGGGCGGCAACGCGGACTACCTTGCGAAATACGACATGCAGCGCCAGGGCTATGCCGACGAGCTCATCTATGCCGCCAGCATGCCGATGGAGACGGACGACCCCGAGGTGCTGGAGGCGCGGAAGGTGTACCGCCACCTCTTTAGTGGGTACGAGGCTGCGGCAAAGGCCGACCGCGAAAAGGTGCTGGCCGCAGGCGGGCTCTATATTATCGGCACCGAGCGGCACGAGAGTCGCCGGATCGACAACCAGCTGCGCGGGCGCAGCGGGCGGCAGGGCGACCCGGGCGCGTCCAGGTTCTATGTCGCGTTTGAGGACGACCTCATGCGCTTGTTCGGCGGCGAACGCATGCAGAACATGATGCAGGCGCTCACCCGCGGCGAGGCCGTGCCGATGGAGTATAAGATGCTGAGCCGGCAGATCGAGCGCGCGCAAAAGCGCATCGAGGAGCGCAACTTCGCCGCGCGCAGCCATGTGCTGAAATACGACGATGTGTTAAATAAGCAGCGTGAGGTCATCTATTCGCAGCGCAGAAAAGTTTTGCTTGGCGAGGATATTTCTGATACTATAATAGAGATGCGCAAAAGCCTCCTGGACGCGGTGTTTTCGGAACACTGCGCCGCCGGGGCAGAGGCGTTCGACGCTGCGGCGCTACTCCGGTCGCTCATCGGTATCTTCGGTATCGCGAATCTCGAAGAACTTTTGGGCATGCCGGTTACCTTCGACAACCGCAAGGCATTGCGCGAAAAGATGGAGAAAATCGCCGACGGCGTCTATGCGCTAAAGACGCGGGAATTCGCCGAGGCGGGCGGCGACATGCGCGAGGTGGAGCGCGTCGTGCTGCTGCGCGCGGTGGACGAGAAATGGATGGACCACATCGACGCGATGGACCAACTCCGCCGCGGCATCGGCTTGCGGTCCTATGGGCAGACCGATCCGGTCGTGGCCTATCAAAAGGAAGGCTTCGACATGTTCGAGGAGATGGTGGACAATATCGGCCGTGCGACGGTGCGCATGCTCTACCATGTCCGCGCGGGGCAGAAGGTGGAACGCAAGGCGGAACAAAAGCTCACGCGCGCCAACTATGCCGACGAGGTGGCGGCGCGCCGCGCCAAGAAGGCGGCGGTCCGCCCGGGGCGCAACGACCTGTGCCCCTGCGGCAGCGGCAAGAAGTACAAAAACTGCCACGGCCGCGCATAACTTCATGCGAAACGGGACTTTCCCGAGAGCAATAAAAAAATATACCAATGAAAGAGGTGACGAACAGCATGATCCAGCTCGATGAATACAAGAGCTTACTGCAGAATGCAAAGACTATGCTGAACGAGGCAGGTGAATCACTTTGACCTCGCTTCCATGCGAAAGAATCTGGAAGAATTGAAGTCAAAGATGGAACAACCCGGCTTCTGGGACAATGTGGAAGAGGCCAACAAGGTCAATAAGCAGATCCGGCCGCTCGAGGAGACGCTCGCCAAGAATGAGGAGCTCCAGGGGAAGGCGGATGAGCTTGAAACGATGCTGCTGCTCGCCGAGGAAGAGGGCGACGACAGCCTGGACGCCGAGATCGAAGCGCTCGGCGAGGAACTAAAGCACGAGGCCGAGGCGTTCAAGTTGAGCGCGCTTCTAAACGGGCCATATGACAAGAGCAACGCGATTGTGTCGCTGCACGCGGGTGCGGGCGGCACCGAGGCGCAGGACTGGACCTCGATGCTGTACCGGATGTACACCCGCTGGGCGGAGCGCCGGCATTTCAAGGTCAAGATCCTGGACTTTCTGGAAGGCGAGGAAGCGGGCGTCAAGAGCGTTACAATGCTCATCGAAGGGCTCAACGCCTATGGGTATCTGCGCAGCGAAAAGGGCGTGCACCGCTTGGTGCGTATCTCGCCGTTCGACTCTGCGGCGCGGCGGCATACCTCCTTTTCCTCGGTGGATGTCACGCCTGAGCTTGCGGAGGAGACGGATTTTGAGATCAACATGGATGATGTCCGCATCGACACCTACCGGGCATCCGGCGCGGGCGGGCAGCATGTCAACAAGACGGATTCCGCCGTGCGCATGACGCACATCCCGACGGGCATCGTCGCGCAGTGCCAAAACGAGCGTTCGCAGATCCAGAACCGCGAACAGTGCCTCGTCATCCTGCGGTCCAAGCTGGCGGAGCTCCGCGAAGCGGAACGGTTGGCGGAATTGCAGGAACTGAAGGGCGAGATGAAAAAGATCGAATGGGGCAGCCAGATCCGCAGCTATGTGTTCCATCCCTACACGATGGTCAAGGATCACCGGACGCTTGCGGAGACGGGCAACATCGCAGCGGTGATGGACGGCGACATCGACCTGTTCATCAATGCCTATCTCATCATGAGCTAAGGCCATGTGGGAAGCGATCATCATCGTGATTGGCCTGCTGGCCGATCAGCTGAGCAAGGCGTGGGTATCGGCCAACCTATACGGCAGGTCGGTGACCATTCTGCCGGGCGTGCTCGACTATTCCTATGTCGAAAACACGGGCGCGGCCTTTGGCATGCTCGGCAAGAATACGGTGCTGTTGGCCGTGTTCTCCGGGCTCATGTCGCTTGTGCTGCTCTATATCCTGCTGCGCTACCGGCGGCAATTCCACCGACTGTCCTGTATCGCGCTCGCGTTCGTGCTTTCGGGTGCGGTGGGCAACTTCATCGACCGTGCGTTTCACGGGTTTGTGGTGGACTTCATCGAGCTCAAGTTCGTGAACTTCGCCGTATTCAACATCGCGGACATCTTTGTGTCCATGGGGGCGGTGCTGCTCATTCTGTCGCTGCTCTTTTTGGAAAAGGACAACTTCGAAAAGTTTGAACCGGGCAGTCCAGCGCGCCGCAAGCCCGCCGCGTGAGGGAGGGGCCGATGGGAGAGCTGTGCTTTGCGGCGCCGGAAAACGCGCCGCGCATGGATAAATGCTTGGCAGAGGCGTTCCCGGGATATAGCCGCGCCTTTTTTGCCAAATTGTTGGCGGCGGGAGCGGTGACGGTGGATGGCCGGACTGCCTCTGCGGCGGACAAGCCGCGCGCGGGGGCGGCGGTCTGCTGCCGGCTGCCCGAAGAACCGGCGGCGGGCGAGGTGCGGGCAGAGCATATCCCGCTCGACATCGTGTTTGAGGACGACGCAATGCTCGTCGTGAATAAGCCTAAAGGCATGGTGACGCACCCGGCGGCGGGCAATTTCGCGGGAACACTCGTGAACGCCCTGTTGGGGTATGGCTGTCGGCTGTCGTCCTGTAACGGCGACCCGCTGCGCCCCGGCATCGTGCATCGGCTGGACAAGGACACGACCGGCCTTTTGGTCGTGGCCAAGACGGACGCGGCGCACGAAAACCTCGCGCGGCAGATCCGCGAAAAGCAGGCGCACCGCATCTATACGGCGCTGTGCTTTGGCAATGTCCGTGTGGGGGAGGGCGTGATCGACGCGCCGCTCGGGCGCAGCCCGCGCGACCGCAAGAAGATGGCCGTTCTTCCCGGCGGCCGTCCGGCCGTGACCGAATACCGCGTGCTCGCGCGCTATGGGGCGTATACGCTTGTGGAGGCGCGGCTCCAGACCGGGCGCACGCATCAGATCCGCGTGCACTTCGCCAGCCGCGGCTTTCCCGTGGTGGGCGACCCGCTCTATACCCGGCAAAAGGCGCCGTTCCAAACGGACGGGCAGATGCTGCATGCCGGGCGGTTGGAGCTGGCTCACCCTGTGACCGGCGAATGGATGACCTTTACCGCACCGCTCCCGGCGTATTTTGCGGACATCCTCCGCAAGCTGGAAGCCCGGCGGCGGTAAGCGTGTGGAAAGGCTCCCGCCAAGGCGGGGGAAAGCAGCAAAACAAATATACGCGCGCAGGCACAAGGCATCTCGCGCCAACGCAAAAAATCGAAAAATCGAGCAAATCAAAAAACCTGCCGTGCGGCAGGTTTTTTCATATCGTTTCGCAGAACGCTCGCCCTTCCGCCCCAACGGCATTTGCCGGACGGGAAAACAGAGGCCACGGCCATGCTTTGCGGAGGATAAGGCTTTTCACCTATGTGGTTTTGGCGCAGGATGTGGCTTGAAGGAAAAAAGAAAGTTCTCCCGCGCCTGTCCGATATGCGCCCCACGACTTCCGAGGACATGGGCAGGAAAACGAACTTTCCGTCGTACATAAAAAGGACCCAACCGGTTGGCGAGTCCTTTATATATCTTGAGCGATCAGTCCTGTAGGAGGATCATCTGCTGCTTGTTGACATCGCCCGACCCGAGCGTCACCACAATGTCGCCCGGTTCCCAGTGCGAGAGGAGGTACGCCTTGATGTCGGCGAAGGTGGGCAGGTACACGCAGTTGTGCGAATGTGCGTTGATGCGCGCCACGACATCTGTTGCGTGGATGTCGCCCCGATCGATGTCGCGGCCGGGGTAGATGTCCGGCATCATGACCGTGTCCGCGTCCTCAAACGCGAGGGCGTATTTCTCCTTGAGCGTCTTGGCGCGGGTAAAGGAATTGCACTGGAAAAGCACAAACATCTTCTTGTGCGGGTACTTCTTGGCTGCGGCCAGGCAGGCCTTGATCTCGGTCGGGTGGTGCGCATAGTCGTGGAAGATCTTGACGCCGTCGCGCTCGCCGATCAATTCAAACCGCCGCCCCGCGAGGTGGTAGTGTTCAAGCGATGCGTCGATGTGCGCCATGTCGAGGCCAAATACCTCGTGGCAGATTGCCGCGCACGCAAGCGCGTTCTGCGCATTGTGCAGCCCCGGCACATGCAGTTGGATGCGCCCGAGTGCCTTGCCGTGGTGGCAGACGGTAAAGCCGGGGTTGCCGAGTTCGTCATAGGCGATGTCCTCCGCCGTATAGTCGCCGTGCCCCTCCACGGAATAGGTGACGATCTCGTGCGTGACCTTGGGAAGAATTTCGCGCGTGTTGGCGTCGTCCGCGTTCGCAAACAGGACGCCCTCCGGCGGCATCAGGTTGGTGAAATCGAGGAAAGTTTGCTTGATCTCGTCCAAATCCTTATAATAGTCGAGATGGTCGTCGTCGATGTTGTTCAGGATGATATAGGACGGGTGCATCGTCATAAAGCTGCGGACATATTCGCAGGCCTCCGTGATGAACAGATCCTGCCCGCCTGTGCGCACGCCGCCCGAGAGGAAGTCGACCATGCCGCCCACATGCACCGTCGGGTCGAGGTGTGTGTCCTTCGTGATGAGCGCGAGCATGGAAGTGATGGTCGTCTTGCCGTGGCAGCCGGACACGCAGATGCAGGTCTTGTAATCCCGGCTGATCTGCCCTAAAAGCTCGCTGCGCTCGAGCATCGGGATGCCGTGCTCCTTCGCATAGGCGAATTCTACATTGGTGGGCTTGATGGCCGCGGTATACACGACGAGCGCCGCACCCGCGACATAGTCCGCGCTGTGGCCGATGTGGAAGGGAATGCCCCGCTTAGAGAGCGCGTCGGTGAACTGCGACTGCGCTTGATCCGACCCGGACACGGTGTAACCCATGTTGTCCAGGATCTGCGCCAGGCCGCTCATGGAGCATCCACCGATGCCGATGAAGTGGATACGCCCGTTTTTATAATCTCTGACTTGAACCGAATTCATGAGGAATCTCCCGTAAAAATCGCGCAAATCCCGGAAAGCCCGGGCTCCGGCGGCATGCAAAGCCCGCCCCCGCGCATAGTTATTATCTATTATACTAAATTCGCGCCGAAGGAATCAATAAATTTGCAAAAAAAACTGGATTTTCCCGGGGAGGCGTGATAAAATACGAAATATAAATATAAATCCAAAAGAAAAATTCGGGGTTTTCACAACATGATCGATATTGCGACAAGAAAAGAACGGCTGAGCATCATCAGCACCATCCTTACCAACCACCCGAGCCATCTGTACCCGCTTTCCTATTTTTCGGAACTGTTTGGTTCGGCAAAATCCACTTTGAGTGAGGACATCTCCATCATCCGGGAAACGCTCAAAAAGTATGGTCAGGGAGAGATTGAGGTGCTTATGGGCGCGGGCGGCGGCGTCAGGTACCTTCCGTTCATCGGCGAGGAGGAACGCGCGCAGGTCATGCGGGAACTGCTCCTCAAGATGCAGAACCCGTCGCGCATCCTGCCGGGCGGGTACATCTATACGGCCGACATCTTCTATAACCCGCAATATGTCGAAAAGCTGTCGCGCATCCTATGGGGCTTCTTTTACAAGACGACGCCCGACTTCGTCATCACGGCAGAGGCCAAGGGCATCCCGCTTGCGATGGGCGTGGCCAAGCTGTTCGACCGGCCGCTCGTCGTCGTGCGCAAAGAGAGCAAGATGACCGAGGGCTCGGTCGTGACCATCAACTACATTTCCGGCTCCTCCAAGCGAATCCAGACCATGTCGCTCGCCAAGCGTGCCGTGAGTGAGGGACAAAAGACGATCATCATCGACGACTTCATCGCGGGCGGCGGCACGGTGCGCGCGATCTTTGAAATGATGAAGGAATTCAGCATCACGGTGCTGGGCTGCGGTGCGGCCATCTCGACCCGGCAGCCCGAACGCAAGCGCATCGAGAACTATAAGAGCCTCATGACGTTGGAAGAGGTCAACGAGGAAGCACAGAAGCTGGTGTTCACCTCGAATATCTAACAGGGGGAGGAAATTTTCTTTTCCCGAACGGCTTTGTGCTTCCTAAGGGTCGTTGTATGGGCAAACCCAGGCGTTTGTTGCCCTTGGCAGCAGCGCCCGGGCAGGCGGGGCGCACACTTTTCGGCTGTTTGCTGTTCAAGCCTTTCATGGATAGCAGCCAGGTAGACGAGCGGGCAGCTCGGGCAAGGGGGATCGTGCGAACCATAGGCACAGAGCTTGTGGAGGGATACGTCCGGCATCTAGACCAAGGCTTGCGCGGCAATGCATCCGGCATGTTTGCCAGGGCTTGTGCAGCAGTGTCCGAATATCCCGGATATATTGTGATAGAAAAATGCCATATAGAATATATGGAACAGAATGATGTGATATAGCAAAAGGCAGGGCGAACCGGTGGGGCGCTCCGCCTTTTTTGATACTTCCTGCACTTGACGCATGGGGTGCAGCTTTGCCGGGAAAGGCAGGTGAGCGGCGGGAATGGCTAGGTTCACGCTGTATTTTCCCTTTGCCGGCTGCGGAGAGGGGAGGAGATACGGCGGTGGGACGGAGACAGGTTTTCCGATTCTTGCAGGTGTGTTCCTGTGCGGGCATGCCTAGACGCACTCGAGGTAGCGTGCGTTGGAAGGAATGGCGGCGGTTATGCCGGGGCGCGCCCCAATATGCAAAGAAAGGCAGAGAAAGAGAAGCGCATAATTGGCAGTCAACAGGGAATTTGCCGCCCAAGCGACGAAAACTTCCCGGAAATTTCCGAAAAACAGAAATTTTTTTGCACGCCACGCGCCCGAAACGGACTTTTTTCATAAATTTTGCGCCGGAAAAGTCCGCCCAATAGCGAACGATGGGCAGGGTGTCCGAGGCGGAAAAAGCGATAGGAAGGGGCGGGTTGGCGAAAGAAAAGGGAGGGGAGGAGAGGAAAGGTGCGGGTTTCAAAAAAAGT